>CAMCYL010000005.1 GCA_945883905.1 Akkermansia muciniphila
CGTCCAAAACAACTTTGGATTTGAGAGGGAAAATCGAAGAGGGGGATTGAAATTCGAAAGCAGTTCTCACGCGACGCCGCCACGCCGCAACGTCAGAAAGGGAGAGGATCGTGAGCTCTTTCCTATCGGCGCCTCCTTTGTCGGCTGCCGCCTCCCGAGAATCTCTCCCGTTTCTTTGAAAAAAGGATTTTCAAAAAACGATCGAGTTTCTCTGGAGGGGATCGGTTTCACCTCTCCTCGGAAAGAGCTCATGATCCTCTCAGGGAGAAATTCACGGATTTTTTTGTATCATGTGGGGAAGTTCTGACCCAAGAGCGTAAGCGATAGTTCCCTATTTTTAAAAAGGGATCGAAAGCTTGTTTTCGAGAACTTTTTAAAAATAGGGAGGAGGCTCCAAGGAGCCGTGGTCAGAACGAGGGGGGGAGTAGGGATTTAACGTCGCGTCGTGGCGTCGTTGCGTGAGACAATGTATTTAAGGTTTTTTGTTTTGGACACCAATGGAGGAAACCACTTATTTTCGCTGATGACATGGATCTTGAGTCTAAATGAAGAGAAGGAAAGTGAAATGCTAATAGGCTGTTGGACTGATAGCCTGTGAGGGTTTGGGTGGGAGCGGAAAAGGCAGGATTTTAATTCTAATGGATGAAGCACGAGCTAAAATTACTTGCGCTTTCAGCGAAGATCTCATTTTCGGTTCCCGAACCTTTTGTAGTTGAGATGATTGCTTTGGAGCGGTTTTTGATTTGTATCCTCCTGTTGGTTCTTTAGGGTCTCTTCGATATGGCGAGACCTTTGGAGCGATTGGAACAGTTTGCGGTCGATGTGATTATGGATCGACGATATGGAAAGAGGGCTGCGTTGTTGCGGACTTTTTTACATCTGCTTTCTTTTTTATATCGCTTCATTATGAGGCTTCGACTTCGATGGTATGAGGGGCGTCTCCTAGCGGTTTATTCTTTGGGATGTCAGGTCATTAGTGTAGGAAATTTAACCGTGGGGGGAACGGGAAAGACACCGTGGGTTGAGAAGATTGCGAAGGATTTAACGAAGGCGGGACGGAAGGTCTCGATATTGAGTCGTGGTTATAAAAGTCAGAAGCGGCCTTTTTGGGATCGAATGAAGGAGCGTTTTTTTTCGGAGGAGCATGAGATTCCGCCACGATTAGTTTCTGATGGGAGAACCCTTTTTTTAGATTCTCGATTTGCGGGGGATGAGCCGTTTATGTTGGCGCACAATTGTGATGGGGTTTCGGTGGTCGTTGATAAGAATCGGGTGAAGGGGGGGAAATTTGCGATCCAGCGTTTTGGAGCGAACACGTTAATTCTAGATGATGGCTTTCAATATCTGACCTTAAAGGAGCGGTATGATATTGTGCTCATCGATCGCGAGACCCCTTTTGGGAATGGACATCTTTTGCCGCGTGGAATGTTACGTGAACCGATTGACCATTTGAAGCGAGCGAATTTAATTGTGATTACAAAATGTGATGGGACTCCGATTGAGGAGTTAAAAAAGAAGATTCGTTCGTTGAACATCCATGCGCCGATCATTGAATGTCGGCATCGGGCGCTCCATTTGCAGAATATTGCAAATGACGAGACAATGACGCTCGATTTTTTAAAGGAGTTGAAAGTCAGTGCTCTTTCAGGAATTGCACGGCCGGAAAGTTTTGAGGCCGGATTAAAGAAGTTAGGGGCCGATATTATTTATTCGAGAGCCTATGAGGATCATCATCGCTTTTCAGAAGAGGAGTTGCAATCGCTCATGACCCGCTCTCGGAATCGAGGGGCGAAGGCGATCATTACAACGGAAAAGGATGCGGTGCGAATTCCGCGGATGGAACAGACTCTGGTACCGATTTATTTTTTACGGGTCGAGATCGAGATCTTGTCGGGACATGAGCATTTCGAAAAATTTATTCGTCAGATGAGCCGACAAGAGGTGCTCGATCAAGCGGGGCAAGAGGCTTGGTTGAAAGAACGTTGTTTAGTCGAGGTTTAGGAAAGGGGAAAAAGGATTAATCGCCAAGTAAAAGCAAAGTACGCTAAGAAGGGATAAAATAGAAACCACTGATTTTCGCTTATTTTCACTTATGCTTACATTGTTTAAGACAATATCAATGTCGATTAGTGAAGATCAGCGGTTTATCTTTTTATCATGAGTGGCGATCTTCGAATTTAACTTGGCGGTTAAATTAATTGCCCTTTTAGCTTCACTCTTGTCGTATTGACGGGGCTCGACTACTGCGATCTGATGAATGTTGCTGGAATGGCCTTGATTTTATATCAAAATGATATCATATTAGTATCAATGAACCTTTTAATTCGAAATATTCCTACGGAAACACATCAAAAAATAAGGGAAAGAGCTAAAAAGAATCATCGTAGTTTGAACCAAGAGATCCTCTTTCTTTTGGATGAAATTTCTTTTCAAGAAACGGAGGAAGAACGGATTCAAAAACGGAGAGAGCATCTTCTTCAAGTAAGCAAGCGGATTGATGATATTCGCAAGCAGATAAATGTTTTTGCGACTTGTGAAGAGATAGATCATGCGAAGAAAGAGAGACGGGTTTAATGATCATCGTGGATTCGACCGTTTTAATTGATTATTTAATTGGAGAAGAACGATTTCAATCACAGGCGAAATCTTTGATGAAAATAGATCCTTATTGGGTGCTCCCTTCCCTTTGGAATTACGAGTTTGGGAATACGTTGTGGAAAATGGTTTCTTTTAAAAAGTTTTCTCCCGAGATTGCAGAACTTTTAGTTGGGGAGGCAGAGCATCTTGTTTTTGAAACGGTGGAGATTATTGATTCCTCCGCTATTTTAAAAATAGCGACCGAGCGATCCCTCACATTTTACGATGCCTCTTTTGTTTGGTTGGCAAAGAGTCGTGGATTAAAACTTTACACACGTGATCTGGAGATCCTTCAAAAATCTCCTGAAGTTGCTTTGAATCCCATGGATTTAATATATTAATTTGTTTATGATTTGAAGATGAAATTAATCTCTCTTCTATTTCTGGGGCTGTTCTTTTTATTCGGCTGTCAAAAGAGGGAGTCAAATAATTCTCGCGAGCGACGACAGATTCAAGTCGTTGGAAGTGCAATGCGGTTAATGAAACCGGACCAACTGAAGATCACGGTCATGGTGAATCTTCAAGAGAAGAATATGAAGTTGGCGAAGGAGCGAATGGATCTTGCGCAAGGTCAGGTTTGGGAGGCTTTGAGGAAACTTTCGATTCAAAAAGAGAACATTGAGGAGTCGGGAGTTCAATTTCAACGGCAGATGGATTATCAAACCAAGCAGCTGCTTTATTTTACCTCAAATTCGATTCAATTTAAGATTAAAGATTTCGCAATCTATGACTCCTTAGTTAACGCCTTGACGACGATTCCGGATGTGAACTTAAATTCGCCACAGCCTGTTATTTCCAATGAACGAGAGGTGAGGGATGAAGTTCGGAGTGAGGCGGTGGTGGATGCGAAGAAAAAGGCGGAGTCGATGTTAAAACCGTTGGGATTAAAATTAGGAAAACCGATTCTCATGAGTGAGTCAGGAGGAGTGATGCCGATGGGAGATCATGTGATGATGGCACGCTCTGCTGCTTCAGGCATTGGAGGGAGTCGTCCCGAGGAATTTGCGGCGGGGAACCAGGAGATTGAGGTGCAGGTGAATGTGCAGTTTGAGATCGAGGAATAGGATTTAACCGCCAAGAAAATTAAACCACTTATCTGCACTGATTTTCACTCATCTAATTTTTTGACCTTTGATCTTAAGATTAGAAGCCTCCCGATGCCTGAGGGAAAGGAGTTGGTGGAGTATTTATTCTAATTTGCCAAAACGATTCTTTTCTCGTTCTTTAATATCTCTAGTCGAGTCAGGAGGGATCGACTACTGGAAGTTCTATGAAACTTGACCAACATGCGCATTTAAATCATGGAAACGCAGAGGATCTCCCTCCATTGACAACTATAATGTTGTGTTACGGTTTTTTATTAAAGATTCTGAATGGTCGGTACCGTTACTCTGCCGCTCTGAGATTAGAAATATTTTAACTCTTTATATGCGTCAGCAACAGCTGTCTTTGATTCAGGCAAAAGGGATTATGGGAAAAGCTGAAATACTTTGGAAGGGGCGTGAGTTTAGCGTTCCTTCGGAGGAGATTTTTGAGCTTACGGCCGAGTTCAAAGTTTCCGCTTATGAGTCTATGTCAAGGGCTCAAGAATCTCGAGATGTAGACCGTGGGACTTGAACTTCAGGAAATCTCGATCGCGTGTGATGAATGTCCCACCATGTTCAATAGCGATCGCTGCATGTTGAGCATCGGCGACGTGTTTCCCCATCGAAGCGGTTTTTTCGCAAAGCATTTTGGTGATCTTCCAATGATCTTGTCCTGGAAGAAGCCAGCGGCAGTTATGAAAATTCTTAAGATCATCGATGACGCCGATGGCTTGGCGAAGGGGTGTTGGTTGGGGTGGAAAAGTAGGATGGGTGACGATACGAACAAAAGCCGTTGCGGTTAATAGGGAGAGACCTACGGCTTCATCTCCGTTCACTGCGGTTTCAACCCAGTTTCGATAAAACGGATGAGCAGGATCTTCTTGGCGGTGGGCGTAGATCCAGAGATTGACGTCAGGAATGATCATTAACGTCCCTCGTCCCGGAGTTTTGCGATCTCTTTAAGGGAATGAATTGTGGGGGTTGATCCCCCGAAGACAGGTATAATGAATTTTTCAGTCCCTTTTGGTTCATCTTGTCTTCTCATATAATCTTCAAGGGCTTGGGTGGTTAATGTCCCCAAAGTGGTTCCTGCTTCCAACGCAAATTTTTTAGCTTGCGTAAAAATGCGGTCATTAATAATTAAAGTTGTTCGCATATGTATGAACATACATATGATTTATTTAAAATCAAGGAGGGCTTAGTCCCTCACTGCTTGAGCCTAGAAAAAGCAATTGGAACCACGGATCCGTGGTTAAATCATCTCCGATTATTAGGTTTATAAAAGGGGAATAAGTTGTAATGATACTACCCCACTTTCGATGATTTTATGATCTGCCGTAATTAAAGGAACTTGATGGTGGAGGGCAGTTGCCGTGATCATCCGATCAGCGGGATCGTCGTGAAAACTTGGAGGAAGTTTCAAGAGTTCAAATAAAATCGGCTTGGAGAGATCGATTACGGAGATGCCTACGGATTGTGTGTAGGTATCGATGAATTCTTGGGCTGGGAGGTGAAGGTGAATTCGATTTTTTTGATACAGAAGGATTGTCTCCCAAAGTGAAATAGTAGAGAGACCAAAAGTCGAATCCATGGGAAGATTTTTAATTCGTTCCGCACGGGGATCTCCAAGTATGAGCCAAAGCCACGCGTGGGTATCAAGGAGATGGGAAATGTTCTTCATCATTTGTCCATTTCACATCGAGCGATTTTAAGAGGTCTGTTTGCACAGTGGCTTTATTTTTTCCAATCCCAAAGAGTTGTTGAGGGGTCATGGTTGTTACTTCAATAGGTAGAAGTCGAGCAACAGGTCGTCCATGTTTGGTGATGGTGAATCCCTCGCCTCTGTTTGAGACCAGATCCATGAGTTCAAGGCATTTTGCCTTAAAGAGGGTGGCGGCGATAAAAGTCATGAAATGACTATAAAAGTGGTTAGATTAAAAGTCAAATAATCAAGCTGGGTTTGGGTCATATTTTGAGTTGGGCGAAATAGTGGAGGAAGAGAGTTGTTCTGTCAGGGCTTGATTATGATGGGGACTCGTTCCGGTTTTTTTCGCAACTTCTGTGATTGTCGTTTGAGAGGGGGTCGACTACTTGAAAAGAAATGAAGGAATGGACGGTGGTTTATGAAGATATTGCAATTAAGGATCTTGAGGATTTTATTTTTTACTGTTCTCCCTCAGAGGCATCGGAAAGATTTGTTTGGAAAATGATCAACCAAATTGAAACTTTAGCTCAAAATCCCTATCGGTATCGCTCAATACCAAATAGATCTCATTTTCGAAGAATGCTCTATCGACCATTTCAAATTTTTTATAAAGTCGAAGAAGCTGAAAAAACTGTCAGAATTATGAGAGTCTGGCATTCTGCAAGGGAGTTTTGGAAATAGGTTTTTTTAATCGAATTTTTTTGAAGAGATTTGAAATCCTTTTACGAGCTAGATCCGCTGAAATTCCGCTTGTGGGAGTTATATCTCGAATCGCTTCATCTAAAGCCGCTAAAGCGGCTGGAGAAATATCAACGGATTTTGTTGAAGGAACTTTTGACATAAATGAATTGTAGTCGAATGACGTTTAGTCGTCAAATAATCAAGCCGGGTTGGGGTCGTATTTTGAGTTTGGCGAAATAGTGGAGGAAGAGAGTTGTTCCGTGAGGGCTTGATTATGAAAGGAATTTGCGCGGAGATTTACCACTTATTTTTACTGATCTGCTCTTATAAACCTAAAAACCGCAGATGATTTAACCAGGATAACACAGATATCACGGATTGAGGAGGTTATGAAAAAGAAGTTCCTTTTTTAGAGCTCT
The DNA here is from genome assembly GCA_945883905.1 of Akkermansia muciniphila. Taxonomy (GTDB): domain Bacteria; phylum Verrucomicrobiota; class Verrucomicrobiia; order Methylacidiphilales; family CAMAQI01; genus CAMAQI01. Next base: position 6,528 of record CAMCYL010000005.1, read on the forward strand.
TTTTTAATCAATAAATCTGAAAATCTTTTAGAAAATAAAATGCAAATTATTCCCGCCCCTAAACTGATAAACGGGAGCGTAAAATCGTACAAATCTAACTTATTGGCATTGGTTTCTCCTGCATGGGGAACCGCAGTATTCAACATATAAATCAACCATTGTAATGCAGAAGGAAAATTTTCCAGAAAATACCAAAGTCCTACTCCAATAAAAATAGCTCGGTAAAGTTCATGATTGGTGATCGAAAACACTTTAATTGGTTCATCAATTCCTTGTGTTAAAAAAGAAGCAATTTTCGGGGCAAACTTCCACCCTAAAAAAGCGAGACATAGATAGATTAACGGAAATAGATTATAAATTATTCCAATAAGCGTATAATCTGTTGAAAAATTAGTCACACAAGGGATCAGTCCAGAAAGACCTTTAATTAGCCAATTTAAAACAAAAAAACGAATCACAAGTGCCGCTATATTTTTCATATTTTTAAATTATCATATTTTTACGAAAGGGGGAGTCCTAAAATCTCAAGGAGAACAAGAGAGATTTGAAAATTTTTTATTGATACTGACCATGCCACTAGGTTTATGAGCGAAAATTAGTGAAGATTAGCGGTTTTGACTCTTCCCTTGGCGATATTTGTCTTTCGTTGCTCCCCTTCCACCCTCCGAGCTAAAATTGCAAGCAGCTCGGCTGTTAGAATGGAATCGATTTACGATCCTTTTGGCGGTTTATGCCAGTTTTTCCTTTTGCGGTCCTCTTTGCGTCCAGACCATCACTAAACTGAGGTCACTTGGATTCACCCCACTGATTCGACCGGCCTGACCGAAGGTACGCGGTCGGATCTGCTTTAATTTTAATCGGGCCTCTTTTTTGAGTCCAGGGATTTGGTCGTAATCCAACCAATCGGGAATACCCTTTTCCTCTGAGGATTTCATCTTCTCAATTTGGGCCATCTCACGACCAATATATCCGGAGTATTTGAATTCGGTTTCCAGTTGAACTGCGACCTCCGGATCGATCTTTTGATACTCCTCCGGGAGATCTTTCCAGAAGAAGGTCGGACGTTTGAGAAGTTCTGCAAGGCGATCATGACCGATCTTCGCGCTCTGCATTTGGGTTCGGAACTGATCAATCGTCGCAAGCTTTTGTTTGAAATGGGCGTAACGCTCTTCCGTGACGAGTCCGATCTCCTTGCCGCGTTCTGTTAACCGTTGATCGGCATTATCTTGGCGGAGGAGGAGTCGATATTCAGCACGGGAGGTGAACATTCGATAGGGTTCAGCGGTTCCTTTCGTGACAAGATCATCGATGAGGACTCCGATATAGGCTTCGTGACGACCAAGGATAAAGGCCGGTTTTCCTTGAACTTGAAGGGCGGCATTGATCCCTGCCATCAACCCTTGACCGGCCGCCTCTTCATATCCAGAGGTTCCGTTGATCTGGCCGGCGAAATAAAGCCCTTGGACCTTCTTTGTTTGAAGGGTCGGGTAAAGTTGGGTCGGGGGACAGAAATCGTATTCGACCGCATAACCAGGACGCATAATCTCTGCCTTTTCCAGTCCTTCGATTGAGCGAATGAAATCGTATTGAACCTCAAAGGGGAGGGAGGTTGAGCATCCTTGTAGATAAATTTCATCTGTATGACGGCCCTCCGGCTCGAGGAAAAGTTGATGTCGATCTTTATCGGCAAACTTCACCACCTTATCCTCGATCGAGGGACAGTAGCGAGGGCCGACCCCTTCGATGACCCCGCAATACATGGGTGATTTATCGAGATTCGCTCGAATGATCTCGTGTGTCTTGGCGGAGGTATAGGTCACCCAACAAGGGATTTGTTCCACGTGGAACTTTCCCTCCCGGTATTCGTTTAATGTAAAAAGATCTTCGGGGCCCTTCTTGAGGGTATGAACCATGTAAGAAAAAGCAGGGGGAGGGAAGTCGCCCGGTTGAAGGGCAAGGGTCTGGAAGTTGATGCTTTGTTTGAGGAGACGGGGAGGGGTTCCGGTTTTGAGGCGTTCGACCTCAAATCCGAGGCGCTTCAGGCATTCGGAAAATCCACTGGCACTATCACCCATTCGACCACCCGCTTGATTTTGCAGGCCGACGTGGAGGAGTCCGCGCAAAAAGGTTCCGGTGGTAACGACGACGGCTTTGGCTCGATAATGAACGCCTAGATTTGTTGTAACTCCTTGAATTACATTGTCTTGCGTAATTAAGTCGGCGATTTGACCCTGTTTCACGTCGAGGTTAGGCTGACGTTCGCAGGTATATTTAACACGAAATTGGTACGCTTTTTTATCGCATTGGGCCCGTGGACCGCGGACGCTGGGGCCTTTGGAGGCGTTGAGCATTCGGAATTGAATGCCTGTAGCATCGGTGTTCATCCCCATTTCGCCTCCGAGGGCATCGATCTCACGGACGAGATGACCTTTTGCAAGTCCACCGATAGCAGGGTTGCAGGACATTTGACCGATGGTGTCACAATTCATCGTGAGGAGGAGCGTTTGAGCTCCCATTCGTGCGGAGGCGAGGGCCGCCTCAACTCCAGCATGACCCGCGCCGATGACGATGACGTCGTAAATTTTTGGATAAGTAAACATGGAGGAGCGGGAGGATAAAGGATGATAGGGAAAAAGTCGAAGAGATTAACCGCAGAGGACGCTAAGTTCCGCAAAGGAATACAAATTCATTTTTATTTAAAAACTAAAGTCGTTCTCTGGAGTAGAGAAAGATTGGGGTTCTTTGAAATGGTGGACGAGGCGTTTGATGCCGCGGCGAAGATGGAGGGTATGAAAGTTGATGAGGAGCCCTAAGGTTAGATGTGAAAGTTTGAGATAGGTAAGAAGTTGAGCTTCGTGAATGGGGGTGAGTGTTTCAACGGCTTTGACTTCGATGAGAATGGATTTTTCAACCATGAGATCGATTCGGTAGCCGCAATCGATCGTGACGGAATCATAGTGAAGAGGGAGATGAATTTGACGATCCGTGGCGAGGTTTAATTTATGAAGTTCGTATGCAAGGCAAGCTTCGTAACTTGATTCTAATAATCCCGGTCCGAGGGAAGTGTGCACGCGCATGGCGGCCCCGATGATTTCATGCGAGAGAAGATTTAAGGAAGACATAAGTATGCAGTGGAAGACGCATGCGGAGTCGTCAAGTGGTGGGGAGAAAACAAGGATGATTGACCGCAGAGGAGGCCGAATTCCGCAAGGGAATACGAAACCATTATTACCCGAGAGCCTCCAGCTTCATGCAAGCTCTGGCGGACAAATACAGTCTCCGGGTTTCAAATGTATTTAGGGTTTAAAACAGAATCCCGATGTGTTGGTATTCCTTTGCGTTCCTCAGCGCTCTCTGCGGTTAACTTCTTTTCCTCTCTTGTCGACTAAGGCGTTGACACCCACAGCCGAGGAGTGATCACCACGATTTGTAATCAGGCGAAATCTTTAGTATTGCTAAATGTAACAAATGGTATTACATTTCATTTTATGAAAACCATCAGTCTGAAACTTTCACAAGATCTGGAAAGGGAGATTCGTACGGCTGCAGAGCATCAAGGAATCCGGCTTTCGGAATGGATTCGGGCAGCGATGGAGGAGAGGCTAAAAAAAGAGCCTCGAAAGAAGCGATTGACGGCGGCAGATACGTTTGGGAAGTATCTGGGGATCGCAGGAGATGGGTCACATGATTTGTCCACCAATCCCAAACATATGGAAGGATTTGGAAAATGAATCTCGTGATGGATACAGGTCCTCTGGTTGCTATATTAAATCCCCGTGACCAATATCATTCGCAAATTGCGGCACTTCTTCCTTCATTGCCACAAACGTGGAAGACCTGCGAAGCGGTGATCACAGAGGCCTTATTTCTTTTCCAAAATAATGCCAGGGCCGTTGAGGGTTTGGGGAAAATGCTTCGGGAATCGATTCTCGAACTCGACTATTCGGCGAATCAAGACCTTGGAGTGATATTCCGAGAAATGAAATCCTATCAAAAACTTCCAATGTCCTTTGCGGATGCTTGTTTGGTTCGGATGATGGAGCGGGAGAAAAACGCACGGCTTTTTACATTGGACCGCCATTTTGAGGTTTATCGGTATAAAGGGAGACGACTGATACCGCGGGTGGAAATTTAAAGAGCCAATTACTCAGGGCAGTTCTATTGACGACTGGAGGAAAGTCTCCTAAAGAAGAAGAAACGATGTCGAAGTCACTCAATACCATTCAAATCGAAGGTTTTAAATCGATCAAATCCTTGAATTTGAAGATGGAAAAGATGAATGTATTGGTAGGAGCAAATGGATCCGGGAAAAGTAATTTCATTCATTTTTTCAAGATGCTCTCCCAAATGGCACAAGGAAATCTACAGGGATTTATAACAAAGAATGCTGGAAGCATGGGCTACTTTTTTGAAGGGCCAAAAAAAACCCCCATTTTTAAATCTACAATGATATTTGGATCAAATGGATATCGATTTGAGGCCTCTTCGACGGTTGATCAAAAAATCCTCATTGATTCTGAGGAGACCTATTACGAATGGCGAGGATCAAAGTGGCAAATTGAAAATAAAGGCGTTTTGGAGTCAGGACTGAAAGATTGGGATAGTAGAAAATCTCCTTATAATGATGGGCCTGGGGTGCAATTCTATGTGGAAAAAGCAATAAAGGGATGGACCTTTTATCATTTTCATGACACGAGCGAGCGATCAGAGCTTAGACTTCCTTCCAAAGTCTATGATAATCGCATGCTTCGATCATATGGTGATAATCTCGCCTCCGTTCTTTGGAAGATGCGCGAAAATACGCCTCAGGCTTATGCACGTATTATCATAACAGTACAAATGGTAGCGCCATTTTTTGAAGATTTCATCTTGGAACCAGAAAAATCATCAAATGATGAGCAAATCACACTACAATGGAAACAAAAGGGATCTGACTTTCCATTTCAAATTTTTCATTTATCGGATGGTACGCTCCGTTTTATCGCTCTCGTTACGGCACTTTTTCAACCTACACTACCGACGACCATTCTCATTGATGAACCTGAGTTAGGACTTCATCCGTATGCACTCCATATCCTTTCGCAACTTCTTTGGGAGGTCAGCGATCGAACACAAATTATTATCTCCACGCAGTCGTCGACTTTGATGAGTCATTTTCATCCAGAAGATCTAATAATTGTGGATCGTTTTGAAGGGGCTTCACGTTTTAGGAGGCTGGAGAATGAGGATTATGAAGCGTGGCTGGAAGAATATAATTTAGGAGATCTCGTTGAAAAAAATGTGATTGAAGCGGGGCCAAAATGAGGCCCCTCTTTATTTTAGTTGAAGGAGCGACGGAAAGAGGTGTGGTGGAGAGTGTTTTCGCTCGAGATCTCGCTGAAAAGCGGGTGTATCTTTATGCTAAGGATATGAAAGGAAATAGATTTGAGCGCTTCATCAACGAAGTGGAGAAATTCGCAAAAGACTCTCGCGATCCTTTGATCACGATGATGTTTGATTATTATGGAATGAAAGGTAAATGGCCGGGAACAGCACAGCCTTCAGGGTCAACTCCTCATGAAATCGCTTTGAGCGTGGAGCGGATGATCTCTCAAGAAGTAGAAAAAAGACTAGGAAGTAATATTGCAAACCGTTTTATTCCTTATGTTCAAATGCATGAATTGGAGACGCTTCTTTACGCAGATCCAGAAATTACATCGGAGTTGCTTCAGCAGCCAGAAAAAGCAGAGATTATGAAGAGGGAGATTTCGGAGGCGGGAGAATGCGAAAAAATTAATAATAGCAAAGAAACCTGCCCGGCCAAAAGGATCTCAGGGCATTTTTCAAATTACAAAAAAGGAGATTTAAAAAGTAGCAAACGCATCGGAGAAAGTCGTCTCCAGGCCATGTCCATTTTAGGCAAAATTGGCATACCCCAATTAAAGAAAACCTGTCCGCATTTCGCTTATTGGTATAACCATCTTGAAACTCTAGGAGACTAGAAGTGATCCCATCTTTCGCTCATATTAATTAATTTTCCGTTCCACTTGAGGTCGAAAAACCTTTAGAAAAAGCCAAAAAAAAGATGAATTCTCGTAATAAATGTATTGCGATCCCGTCTGGAGAAATAATTTCATAATCGATCTATGAACTCCTTTCTTGAATTCAAACCGTTTATCTTAGCCCTTGATTCAAAAATCAAGGCTCTGAGCAAAGAGGAGCTTCATGGACTTTTGATGGGGGTCGGTCAGAAGCTTCGGCCTGAAGAGCGGCAGATGTTTTTGGATCAATTTCAGAAGTCTCCGGAAAAAAATGCCGGCGTGATTTTCCAAAAGCTTGCGGATCATCATCCACTTCTTCAAAAAATCCAGGTGTGGGTCAAAAGGATGGAGGAGCGAGCCTCAAAGATCGAAAGTGGGGAAATCTGGAATGAGCGGGAATATCAAAATCTTAAGGGAAGAGATTGGTATGAAAGGAAAGATCCCGAACTTTTTAACGAAAACCATGAGGAAAAACTTCGGGAATTTTTGGCGAACGCCCACGACTATTTTTTGAACGGAGAATTTGCCGCGGCAAGGGATCTTTACGAAGAGCTCCTTTTTGTCGGACAAGAACGAGATTATTGGCATATCCATCCTTTAGACAAAGATCAGGAGACGTGGTCTCGCTATATCCGATCGGTTTATGAAATTCGTAAAGAGTACCCCCATCCGATGGAATCACTTTTTAGAGTTTTGACGGAGAGGCGATCAAAGGAAGGGCGTTCCGATGCACCAAAACATCAGAAAATGACATGGGATGATCGGACCCCTGATTTTTCTACGGAGGCTTTTTATGTTTCATGGATCGCAGTGGAGAATTCTTTTCCAAAACAGATCGACTTTCCTGAAAATTTTTTCACTGACTGGGAATCTTTTTTGAAGAAAAAAGCCTCTGTAGAGAATGATCGTCGGGCCTTTTACCGGCTTTTGGAGTCCATTTATCACCGCAAGGAGGAGGTCATGCTCGGAACCGTGGTGCGAGAATTTTCTGCGGTTTTTCCGCAAGGATGGCGTTATTGGACTCAGCGACTCATACAAGAGGGACGAATCTGCGATTATAAAATGGTGGCCCAAGAGGCGATCTCTTTTTTAGAGATGAATCCTTCAGCGGAAACAATCCTCGAAGCCCTTTGTCGGGATCTACGTCTTGTCGTTCGTTCGGAAAAAGAGCAAGAGCCGGAGATGAAATTGGTGCAGCGGATTTTCCGTCTTACAAAAAGGGATGAAGATTGGCTCCTCCGGATGAATCTGGCGAAAGAGATGGGACGTGCGGAAGAAGAATTGGAATTGATTTTGGAGGAGCTTGGAAAAGAGAAGCATCAAAGGCTTCGATGGAAAACGCTTTTGGCGTTGGGACGTTTGGAGGAAGTATTTAATCTTCGAGAGGGGGATTGGTCGGATGAGAGATGGGATTTAAGGGATCTTCAGAAATTTCTTGCTCCGGTGTTTATGGCTTTTCTCCAGGGGAGTCCTCCGTCGGAGGGCTCAGCACTTCGCCAATGGCTCAGGGAGGAAGTGGATCGGGACGGATATTTATCCGAATCAATTCCATTGTCCGGATCGATCTCGATGTGGGTTTTGGAAAAGATTTCAGGATATAGAGTCGGAGATGAACTCCGAAAGCCTTGGATGAGTCTGGCAAAATCGATCGGACTTGAAGAGGTAGAGCAGATACTTTCCCAGAGGAATCGGGCCTCTTACTCAAAAGCGGCGATGATCATCGCGGGGATCGCGCAAGGGCTCGTAGGAATTGAGGCAGAGTCGCCAGAAGCAAGGGAGATGATTCAAGAGACGGTTTATCTCAAGTATCGACGGCTTTCGGCATTCAAAGGGGAATGGAGGGAGTGGATGAAGAAAAGTGGTTTGGAAGCTTTGATAACGGAAAAAGCGGGATAAATCGACTCGACGTGCGAAACGAGGAAGGGTTGATTGGTAATCATGAATGAATCGCTCCCTCCTCAAGTCGAATCACTTCTCGATCATTACAGTCGTGAGACGAGAGCGAGGGGAGAGGCCTATTTTAAAGCTGGAAGGGTCGGCATTAGCTCAACCTCGAAATGGGATCGTTCAATTCAAATTAAGGGAGGTGTCCGAGGGAGTCGATCTCAGCCCTATGACCTATCGATCGTCATTAGTCTCACTTCAAAAGAGGCTTCCGTGGCCAGTTCTTCATGCAGTTGCCCCGTCGGCTATTTTTGTAAGCATGGGGTGGCGACGATTCTTCAGGCTAACTCCGAGAATCCCGCTCTTTTTTCCACCGTGGTCTCATCCATAGCTCCAAAATCAAACATAAGTTCCGCAAAAAAGATCCAAGAAACTCCCATCAATAAATCTTTCACAACTCCTACTCAACAAGAAATTTCACCGGCCCTCCGGAAATGGTTGGAGGAAGAAGAGAAGGAGCAAGAATTCATTTCGACTGTACATGAGGAAAAACATCTTTTTCTGGAATTGGATATTAAAAAAAACCAAAATTTTTCTGTTCCAACTTATCATTTGTATTCAGCGATTTCAATCGAACCCTCATTCAAGATTCATACGCGTTGGCAAAAAATAGGCCCCTATGATATTGCGACTTTGGCGCAGTTGAAAGATCCGGAAACGGTCCAGCTTTTTCAGAAATTGATCGTCGCACGCACCTTGCAAAACAACGTGGAGAATTTCAATAGGGGACTGGTTGACATTCACGAAATTTTAGTGATCGCTGCGAACTTGGGACGGCTTTTACCACCGAATCAAAAAAACAAACTTGTCCGAGTAGGAGAACCGAAAACAGCGAAGGCGGTCTGGATCACAGATTCGTTGGGGAATCTCACACCTGGATTTGAGTTTGAAATGAAACAACTTCAATTTCTTCATCTTCCGCGGCCCTTTTATTGGAATCGGGAGACCTTGGAAATTGGTGCTGTTGATTGTGGGATGAATCCCATTGAATTGCAAAAATGGTTGTCGGCTCCCGAGATTAAATTGCAGGAGGTTTCAAAAGTCGCCGAAAAAATGGTCGAAAAACATTCCACGCTTCCACCGCCGAAAGAAGTGAAATTAGTGGTGGTGGAAAATCCAATCAAAGAGGCCTTTCTTTATCTTCGACCTTCAAAGCGCTACGACCTTCCGGAAGGGATAGCGGAAGTCATTTATCATTATGATTCAGAAAGGGTCTCTCCACAAATGCCCGGCACGTGGATTCACAAAAGCACTCCCGAGGGGATCATTCGAATTACCCGAGATCTCGCATGGGAAAAAATAAAGCTGCAGGAATTAAAAAACGCACAGTTGTTCGACCTCAGTGAGACCGTTGGAAAAGGAGCTAAGGCATTGATTTTGGGACCAGATCCAGATCCAGATCCTTATGGGATCATGGATGAGGATGAGGGATGGGAAGATGATTGGGAGGAGGATCTTGAAGAGGAGAGTGACGAAGAGTTCTGGCGGAATTTTTTGGAGAAGGGCCTCCCTAAGTTGCAAAAACTGGGATGGATCGTCCAAATCGATTCACAGTTCCCCTACCGTAAGATCGAGATTGAGTCGTGGTACTCCGATCTTTCGACAGAAGGAAAAGGGGGAGAATGGTTCTCCTTGGATTTGGGGATTCAGGTAGAGGGAGAAAAAATTCCGTTGATCCCAATTCTGATGCGATGGCTTCGCTCCTTCGACAATGCCTCCGAGGCAAAGGATTACCTGAAAAACCGCATGGAAGAGACCATCTCAATGGAATTGGAGGATGGACGAAAAATTCTTTTGCCCACGGAGCGTGTTCGAACGATGTGCCATCTCTTCGTCGAAATTTTCGATCAGGAATCTTCGGGGCGAATGCTGCGCTTGAATAAATTTTCGGCAGCGATGGCTTTTGACTCCTTGGGCGATTGGGATCTTCCGTGGAAACCGTTAAAGTCTTTGGAGGTGATCCGCGATTCGATCCGTGGAGCTTTGAAACCGAAAGGGGTGGGTAAGATTTCAGGGCTAAAGGCCGAGCTCCGTCCCTATCAGCAGGAGGGAATCGGATGGTTAAAATCACTCTCCACGGGATCTCTCGGCGGAATTTTGGCCGATGACATGGGATTGGGAAAAACGATTCAAACCCTTGCCTGGATCTGCGGCGTGATGAAGGAAAAAAAGGGCCCAGCTCTCGTCGTCGCCCCCAAGAGTCTCATGGCGAATTGGATGGCGGAAGCGGAACGTTTCGCTCCTCATTTGAAAGTGCATCTTTCCCATGGAAAAGAGCGGACAAAATCTGAAGGGACGTTGAAAAAAGCGGATCTCGTCTTGACGACCTATGCGTTACTTTTGCAGGACGATGAGCTGCTTCAGAAGATAGAATTCCACGCAATTTTTCTCGATGAGGCGCAGACCATCAAAAATTCGAAGTCGAAATATTTCGAGAAAGCGTGCGCGCTTAAGGGGAAAAATCGTTTCTGTCTGACAGGGACGCCATTAGAAAATCATCTTGGAGAACTCTGGTCTCTTTTTCAATTTACTAATCCTGGTTATTTAGGAAGTGAAAAACAATTCAAAACCCTCTTTAGAAATCCGATTGAAAAGGAGTCTGATAACTTTTGTTTGGAATCGTTAAAACGTCGAATTCAGCCGTTTATGCTTCGTCGCACAAAGGATCTTGTGGCAAAGGAACTTCCCGCGAAAACGGAACAGATCCAACGAGTTACTTTGGAGAGTGAGCAGCGGGATCTTTATGAAACGCTGCGGGTGATGATGGATAAACGGATCCGCGATGAGATTCGCAAAAAAGGATTTGCCCGATCTCAGATTACTATTTTAGATGCACTTCTTAAACTCCGACAATGTTGTTGTGATCCGAGATTGCTGAAAGTGGATGCCGCCAGAAAAGTAAAATCATCGTCGAAGCTGGAACATCTTTTTGAGCTTGTTCCAGAGATGGTAGAGGAAGGTCGAAGGATTTTGATTTTCTCTCAATTCACGACGATGCTGCAATTGATTGAAAATCGATTGATCGATGAAAAGATTCCATACCTAAAACTCACTGGAGAGACAGAAAACAGAGGGGAGCTCGTTAAAAAATTTCAGACAGGTAAGATTCCTGTTTTTCTCTTGAGCTTAAAGGCGGGAGGGAGTGGACTTAATCTGACGGCAGCGGATACCGTGATCCATTATGATCCGTGGTGGAATCCTGCTGTGGAAAATCAGGCGACCGATCGCGCCCATCGCATCGGTCAGGAGAAACCGGTTTTCATCCACAAGTTGATCACCGAAGGAACTGTTGAAGAGAAGATTTTAAAGCTTCAGGAAAAGAAACGGGCGTTGGCGGGAGGTATTTTGGAAGGGAAGGGATTGGAAAAAGAACAGTTCACCGAGAATGACCTCGATTTCCTTTTGGCCCCGATCGCGGAGATCGTGAAGAGGGGGAATTAACCGCCAAAAGGCTCGGGAACCTAGACTCTAAACTCCGATGGAATTGCTGATAGTTTTAGCACAAGGGTAAAGGGGTGTAACGAAAGGCAAACGGCACCAAAAAAAGAGGGGAATTGAACCACTAATTTTCACTGATAAATCTAAAATCCGGGTCAATTTTTTAGATTAGCGGCGATTAGTGAAGAGGAGAGGTTAACCTGTTTTCAATCCCAATTGCCGGGCCTCTTTTCGTTGCCTCTCTCTGTCGCCGCTGGAGATATGTTTCCTCTTGTCGTGAACGCCTGTGACTTCCACTTCAAGGGAATGAAAAGAGTGATGACTTTTACGGAAGTGGTGAGAGTGTTCGAGGAGAATAGATGGAGAAAAGTGCAAAATGTATGTCAGCTTCTTTATCGAATCACTTTTTGTGAGAATTTATTTCAAGATTTTGAGTTGCCGAACTGGTATCTTTCCACTCACCCGAATTCCCATTTTCGAGAGAGATTTTAAATAAGGAAATCAGTCCCGAAATTCTTCGTAAGTCCATCCACTTAAAGAAAAAACTGTCTTTGATTATGTTCCATTGACGCTGATGCGAAATACTTTGGGATGAGCCGTTGTGTCCCTTTACAAAGTTTTGTTTTTGTTGAATCCCTGCCACCCTATTCCAAACAAGTTCGATTCCATCTCTAGGTTCCGCAAAAAGTCTGATACCGGGATTGATCCTCAGAGGAGTGCCGACTGAACTCGCTCCCCTCCCATCGCTCCTCATAAGGAGTGGTCACCGCCTCTAATAGAAGGTGAAAGGCCCGGAGGTCATTCTTTTCGGAGGCCTCTTGTAATGAATTTTCGACGAGATGATTGCGGGGGATTACGACAGGATTGTGTAAGCGCATTCTCTCCAAGGAGTCAGTTTGCGATGAAGATTGACGACTCAAACGAGCCTCCCACATCTGTTTCCAAAGGAGGAAATCGGATTGCTGAAAGGTCGGATGATTTTGAGTTTCAGGACGGGAAAGGAATCGAAAGCTCTCGGTGTAATCAAGTTGCTGTTCATGCATCAAGCGAAGCAACTCCTGAAAGAGTGGTTGCTCGCTCGATTCTTTCGCCCGTGCGGATAACCGCTAAACTGCGCGTGGTGGGAATCCCCAAAGCCTTCATCGCTTCACTCATCAGATACTCACGAAGCATCGGACCGAGAGCGGCCTTTCCATCTCCTCGTCGGGAATAAGGGGTGCGGCCCGCGCCTTTGAGTTGAATATCCCAGCGTTTTGCGTTCTGGGCTACATGTTCCCCCAATAGAATTGCACGGCCATCTCCGAGCATGTTGAATCCCCAAAATTGATGGCCCGCATAGGCCTGAGCGATCGGCTCTGCGCCGTGAGGAATTTTATTTCCGGAAAATAAAAGAGCGATTTTTTCGGTGGCGGTTTGTTCGAAATGTAATCCCATCTCTTCTGCGAGAGCGGGATTAAAGATCACCAATTCAGGAGCCGGAACCTTCTGCGGAGTCGCCGGAGAAAAGGCCTCCGAGGGGAGAGCACGATAACTATTGTCAAAATTCCATCCGATGGAGGAGGCGAAAGAATCAGATAGAGCCATGAACTACCCTTGTAGAGAAGAGGCATATTGTCAACTGATTCCTCTTTGATCGGGAAATCACATAAAGTAAGATGAAAAGGAGGGACTCGCCTCTTCCACCATCTCAGGACTTCAACTGGATCAGGAGTTTAAAACGCAAATGGAAGGGTTAAAAATAAAAATTTGATCACCTTTCATGAGGGATTCGTTTATTTTGCCCAACGGTATCCGTTTTAATATATCGGCTGCATCGAAGACTTTCCTTCCAAAGGCCCCAGCTCTCAAATTCACAAGGCAACGGTGGATCTGATTCGCAAGCATGAAGTGTGGACGGTCTTTGTTGAGGAGGGCTATTCACAGCGATCCCTGCAGTCGATTGCATGCGAGTCGGGGGCGAAAATTGAGACGTTGGATACGCTTGAGGTCGGAGAGTCAGAGGCAGGGGCCTATCTGAAACGGATGCGCCATAATTTGGAAATTCTTCAAAATGAGTGAAAATAAAAGAGAGCTCTAAGGAAAACCATTTTTAACCATGAACGGACAGGAATTTAAATGTATTCAAAATAGGGAAAACTTACAGCCCTTCACCCCCTTGCTCACCCCTGTTTTGAATTACGTTATCACGCAGGGACGCGGCGATGCATCTTATGAATTCCCTTGTCGAGTGAGCCTTTGACTCCCACATGGAGAAGATGGAAGCAACGATTAAAGGAAGAGAAGGGATCAGGGGCAACAAATTGACAATAGGGTCAATTTGTGCAAAATTGAACAATGAGCCGGTTGAGTATCGAAATCGATCAAGAGCAGCATCGCCAGATCAAAACGCTGGCCACATTTGAAGGGTTATCGATTAAAGATTATATCCTCATGAAAACTCTTTCGCCAAAATCGGCTTCTCAAGAAACGACGCAAGCATTGTTAAAATCTCCTAAAAATGCAAAACGGCTCCGGGCAGCTATTAAGACTCCTTCTTCAAAGCATTACCTCTTTAAGACTTTAAAAGAACTCGAAGATGCGCTTGGAATTTAAGCCACAGGCTTTTCAAGATTTACAATTTTGGGTTCAAAATCAGCCTAAGGTCGCTAAAAAGATCCTTCGGATGATTCAGGAGACCCAGCGAGATCCTTTTGGTGGAATTGGAAAACCGGAGCCTCTGAAAAATGAATTATCCGGCTGGTGGTCAAAACGGATCGATGGAGAACATCGTCTTATTTATAAGATTGAAGAGTATACATTGATCATTGCCCAAGCAAGAGGGCATTATGACTAACAATCTGTAGGGGGTTAAGGAATGACCGAGAAACTACACTTGCTGTTTATTTGCGGAAAAAATCAATGGAGAAGTCCAACGGCAGCGCGAATCTATGCTAATGATCCACGGATTCAGGTGAGATCGGCAGGAGTAAGCCTGAAGAGCGTACGTTCGGTGACCTTAAAAGATATTGAGTGGGCTGATTTAATTTTGGTGATGGAGAAAAAACATCGCAGTCGTTTACAGGAGCTTTTTCCCGAGGGGGAGTTTCCTGTGATCAAATCTTTAGAGATCCCTGATGACTATCCCTTCATGGATCCGGAGTTAATTGAATTATTAAGAGAAGGGGTCGAGAGTATTTTAAAGGAAGAGGGCCACGGAGAAGATTAATAATATCAATGGAAAGAAGCTCTTTTCAAGGGGATTTTTTTAGCAATGCTTGCCTTTAAGAAATTTATACTTGTGGGGCTCATTGCGGCAGGGGGTTGGATTAAAAATTATTCAGTAAAAAGAGCTGATTTTGAGGGACTCATCGTTGATGGGTGATGGAAGATTATTCTTCTAATCCTTTCCAACAGATGAAGCCGCCACAAAATCCCTCTCCCTTGACGACTTCTCTCCTCTCTCCCATTTTAGAAAGAGGCAAGTCCTTGAAAAAAATGAAAAGTGATGGTATAAGTGATGGTATGGCTAAGATGACCCATCGGACAACGTTTGCATTGGATGAAATAACTGCGGTACGGCTTAAACGATTGGCAAAGAAGTGGCAGGTCTCGCAGGCTGAGGTTGTCCGACGTTCTGTAGAGGAATCAGAAAAAGCGATTCGAAATAATAAACCTGATCCGATCTTTTTACTTGAAAAACTTCATCAGGAGGGGGGGGGACTTGACTCAAATCAAGCAGAGCGATTTTTAAAACTGGTTCGAGAAGACCGAAAAAGTTGGCGGAAGGAATGATCTGTCTCGATACTAATTACTTGATTCGCGGAGTTGTTCTAGGAACTCCTGAATCGGCTAAACTCATCAGATGGTATAAATCAGGAGAAAAGTTGATTGTGCCGATGTTAGTATGGTTTGAGCTTCTTTGTGGGCCCGTGACGGAAAATCAAGTCCTCATCCTTCGTTCTTTTATAACAGAAATTGTCCCCTTTGGAGAAAAGCAAGCGGTTGAATCAGCACATCTTTTCAATGCGATTCAAAGAAAACGGCAGCACCGAATAGATGTGATGATTGCTGGAACGGCAATCATTGCGGATGCAAAGTTAGCCACGAACAATCGAAAAGATTTCGAGCCCTTTATTCAATTTGGACTCAAAATAGTTTGAAAATTAGGGGCTTTCGTACTTTCTGTTTTCAAATTATTATTTTCCTTATTCAAATTCGCATTTGCTATTATTCTGATTGTCCTGAAAGAGTGGACCGCTATTTTAAAGCCTCTTAGAATTTATGAAAAACACCTTCTTTTTGACAACGGCGATCGATTACGCCAACGGGCGACCACACTTCGGACATGCCTATGAAAAGTGTCTTGCGGATATGATTGCCCGCTACCAACGAAGTTTAGGGAAAGAGGTCTTTTTTCTGACTGGAACGGATGAGCATGGTCAGAAGGTTCAGCAGTCAGCACAAAAAAATAATCAAGAGCCGCAACAGTATGTGGATGAGGTGACGGCGGGATTTGTCGATCTTTGCCAGAAGTTGCAGATCACGGAATCGAAATTTGTCCGGACGACCGATCCGGTGCATAAGAAATTTGTTCAAGAGGCATTGCAAGCGCTTTATAACAAGGGAGAGATTTATCTTCAAGAGCACGAGGGGTTTTATAGCGTGCGTCAGGAGCAGTTTGTGACGGAGAAGGATCAAGTCGATGGGCAATGGCCTGAGATTTTCGGGGAGGTAGTGCGGATGAAGGAGCCGAACTATTTCTTTAAATTATCTCAATATCAAGAATGGTTGAAGGAGGAGCTGCAAAAAAATCCAAATTGGATCTATCCGGCTTTTCGACGTAATGAAATTATTGGGGCTTTAGAAAAACCGTTAGAGGATCTTTGTATCTCACGCCCGAAAGCGCGTTTAACGTGGGGAATCGAACTTCCATTTGATTCGAATTTTGTGACCTATGTTTGGTTTGATGCTTTGATTAATTACGTCTCCTTTGCAAATTTTGGGACGGCGGAGAATCGATGGCCGGCCGATCTTCATATCATTGGAAAAGATATTTTAATTCCGGCTCATGGGGTCTATTGGCCGATTATGCTGAAGGCGTTAGGGTGGCCGCTCCCGAAGAAGTATTTAGTTCATGGGTGGTGGTTGAATCGTGGAGCAAAGATGAGTAAATCGACTGGGAACTCGGTCGACCCGCTGCCGTATATCGAGAAATTTGGAAGTGATACCTTTCGTTATTTTGTGAATCGAGAGATGAGCGTGGGGCAGGATTCCGATTTCACCGATGAGAAATTAATTCAACGCTATAAAAGCGATCTGATGAATGATCTCGGAAATTTAGTAAATCGATCGATCTCCATGGTGCATCGATATCGTCAGGGAGTTGTTCCCGACTATCAGGAGTCGGAGGTTACGGAAGTGGATGCGGCTTTACGTTCCAATCAAGTGGTGGAGGAGTATCAGAAATCGATGGAGGAGTATCAAGTCCATATGGGGTTACAGCAGGTGTGGAGTTTAATTCAAAGTGCGAATCAATATGTAGAAGTGAACGCTCCGTGGAAGTTGGCAAAAGATCCTGTGAACGATCCGCGATTGAATCTTGTGTTGGCGCATCTCGTGGAGAGCTGTCGTCGACTCAGTATTCTTGTCGAGGCAGTGGTTCCTCAGAGTGCTGCTAAAATTCGGACGATGTTGAAACTTCCTTCTGAGCCGATGCTTTTGAAGGAGGCCTATTTTGGGAAGTCACTCACCGGTCAGACCCTTGGCCTGGCTGAGATCTTATTTCCACGAATCGAAGATATTTAATCCAGATTTGTTATTGAGGAATGAGGGAGTTTTATTTAAGGAGTTCTTTGAGGGGATGAGGGCCGGGGCGGTTGATCCAATGAAAGCGGCGAGGATCGAGTTTTGCATCTTCAAGAATTTTCTTCTTTTCAGCGGAATCTAGTTTGCCATTTCCGTTGGCATCATATTCTTTGATGAACTCGCGTTTTATCTCCTCATCGCGAGCCTTTTGAAGCTTCTCCATTTCCGGATCACTCAGTTTTCCATCGCCGTTTTTATCGAATTTTTTAAGGAGCTCCTCTTTTTGCATTTCATGCATCGATTCACGAGCTTGATGCATCTCTTCTCGATTGAGTTTTCCATCTTTATCAGCATCAAATTTCTCGATCATTTCTGGGGGAATTGGAGACCCGTGGGGTTCTTGACGGTCTCTGGGACCCTCTTCTCCAGGAGCATCAGGACGATCCTCTTTGAAATCCCTTTTCTTATGGGGTCGCGGAGGATGATCAGAAGGGGGGGACGTTTCCGTAGAACTTTGAGGAGCACTTTCTTGCGCTTGTGCGGGTGTGGAGAGAATTAAACCAGCAAGACAGAGACCTAGGAGGATGAATCGTGGGGATGGCATTCAATTATTAAAGACGATTAGAGAGGAAAAGTCGCTTTTTTATTTTAGTTTTAAAAACTGAGCGGTCTCGGGAGCGATTTGACCGGAGGCTTCGAGTTCGAGGACCCGTTTTTCCCAGGATTTGCTGAGGCTTTTGGAGTCCTCGATCGATTTCACTTCAAAACTGGCCCAAGTCCCATGGAGTAAAGTGCTTTGAACGGGGGTGTTTTCGTTGGCAAGGATTTCATAAACTAATGTGGGTCGAGCATAAGCCTCATGGGGGGTCTGAGTCGGAACAAGCGTTTGGCAGATCACGCCACGAAGCATATAACTTAATTTTGTTTGTATCGATCGAGCCATCTCTTGGGGATGATTATCGACGAGGGTATCGAGCACTCGTGGAATTCGATCGGCATGCATGGTGGTGATGACCATATGGCCACTGCAAGCGGCATCGACCGCCGCTTGAATCGCTTCTGGAGTACGAACTTCTCCAATGATGATTAAATTCGGTTTCTCTCGTTTTGCTTTATAGATTCCTTCACTCCAATTCTCGACATGATAACCGACATGCTTTTGTGAAATAAGACATTGCTCCCAATTAAAGAGATATTCTACGGGATCTTCTAAGGAGAGGATATGGGAGCCGGGATAACGCTCGGCAAAGGCGCGAACAAGGGAGGCAAGGGTCGTCGATTTTCCACTACCGGTCGGGCCTCCAATGATGACAAGACCACTTTTTTTCGAGAAGAGTTCTGATCCAAGAGTAGCAGGAAACCCAAGAACGGTTAAGGGATCGATCGCAGAGCGGAGAATGCGTATGTCGAGAGCGACCCCGCGATAGTTTTCACTTTGGTGACCCCGAAAACGATGAGCAATGCCACCGATGAGGGCATCGAAACAGAAATCGACCGTTTTAGAGTCTTTGAGATCCGATTCAATATTAACTCGATGCGTTTCGATCACGAAATCGATCATTTCTTGCTCTGTCATCGGGGCCTTAAGCTTAGGATGAGGGATCCAACGACAGTTAATATTGATAAAGGGAGGGAGACCGACTTGTAGGCGCATATCGGTCATCGATTGGATAAGCTCTTCATCATTCAGGTATTTATCAACAACAGACATGGGGTTCCTTATTTTAATATCAGTGTGGGCATGGATTTCGCTTGTGAAGAAAGAGGAAAAGTGAATCGATTCATAGAATGAAAGCCTGCTTGCGGTAAGAACTCGCAAAATTATTTAAGATGGAAAGGAAAATAAAAGGAATTTTCACGGGATTTCAGCCAGAGGCTTTTAGAGGCGTGTTTGTTTTAAATTCAAAACCGGCTTGGTTATTCTTGCGCTTTTAGGATAGGTCTTTAGACGAGAGGGTCTCATGCCATTGATCCAACTTTCTGAAGTCACTCTCCGTTACGGAGTTGCCCCATTACTCGATAAAGCCGATTTTCAAGTCGAACCGGGCGAACGGGTCTGTCTCGTCGGACGAAACGGAGCCGGAAAGTCCAGTCTCATGCGACTCATCATCGGCGATGAGGTCCCTAATACCGGTGAAATCATTCGTCCCCCCGGAACTCATATCACCCGCCTCGATCAAGAGGTTCCGGATAATCTCTTTGGCGCTGTTCATGAGGTCATCCGTACCGGGGTGCGTTCCAATCATCATATGGAGGATTGGGAGGTTGATGTCATGATCGATGAAATGATTGAAGAGATGCGGCTTCCTGGCGACGAGGAGTTCTCTTCGCTCTCGGGAGGTTTAAAAAGACGGGTTCTTCTCGCTCGTGCACTCGCCGGAAAACCGGATCTTATCCTCTTAGATGAACCAACGAATCATCTCGATCTCGAATCGATCCTCTGGCTGGAAAACTTTCTCCTAGAGCATCCGGTGACCTTGTTCTTCGTCACTCACGATCGCGCCTTTCTTCGTAAACTCGCCACTCGTATCGTCGAAATCGATCGGGGAAAACTCAAAAGCTGGGCGTGCACCTACGATGAGTTCCTTGAACGCCGTGCAGCTGATCTTAATGCGGAATCCAAACAATGGGCCGCCCTAGATAAAAAACTTGCCCAAGAGGAGGCTTGGCTCCGACAAGGGGTCAAAGCCCGTCGTACTCGTAACGAGGGTCGCGTCCGTGAACTCGAAAAGCTACGGATCGAACGCGGAGAACGCCGAAACCGGCAAGGAGTGGTCAAACTCGATATTCAAACCGGAACCAGCTCCGGCCATCAAGTCATCGATACAAAGGATATCAGTTTCTCCTATGACGATAAGCCGATCATTCAAAACCTGACCACCACTATTTGGCGGGGGGACAAAATCGGAATTATCGGACCCAACGGCGGCGGTAAAACAACACTACTTAAACTTCTTCTCGGTCAAATGGAGCCCACAACTGGAACGGTTAAATTGGGAACCAATCTCCAAGTCGTTTATCTCGATCAACTTCGCGGCCAAATCGATGACAATAAAACACTCGCCGAAAACGTTGCCGGTAGCGCCGAGAATGTAAATTTTCAAGGTCGCGCCCGTCATATTCATAGCTATCTTCAAGATTTTTTATTCCGCTCCGATCAAGTGCGAATGCCCGCAAAACGACTTTCTGGAGGGGAACGCAATCGACTTCTTCTCGCGCGTCTTTTCTTACAACCGGCTAATCTCCTCGTCCTCGATGAGCCGACTAACGATCTTGATGCGGAGACCTTGGAACTTCTTGAGGAACTCCTTCTCGATTACGCAGGGACTCTTCTTCTCGTTTCCCATGATCGTGCCTTCCTCGATCACGTCGTTACCGGAACGCTCATTTTTGAAGGGGAAGGTAAAGTCACTGAATTCAACGGGGGTTACGAAGATTGGATGACCTATAAAGCCAAGACCGCCAAACTTGTCTCTGAAAAATCGGTGGCCGTTCCTGAACCAACGATCTCTCCTCTCCCTGCAAAAGGAGAAAAGCCGAAAAAGATGTTAAACCGGGAAAAAAAAGAGATGGAGGAACTCCCTGCCATCATTGAAAAGCTTGAATCGGAACACAAAGCCCTTTCTGAAAAAATATGGGATCCCCTACTCCATCAAAAAGAGCCTGAAACAATTCTTGAGATCAAAAAGCGTCTTGCAGAAATTGAGATTGAAACCGATAAAAGCTACACCCGCTGGCATCAACTCGAAGCGATCCAAAAATCCTCTGCTGAATAACCGCTACCCCTGATACTCGTACAGAACCGCTCCTAACGAAAAAAGGGCGGCGGTTTCGGAGCGTAAAATCACCGGTCCGAGGGAGACGGGAAGAAATCCATTATTCCGAGCCTCATTAATCTCCGCAGGGGTAAAATCCCCTTCCGGTCCGATCATCAAAACCACTCCCTTAGAAAGGGCAGGGTTTTCACAATTCTCCTTTAGAACATCACGTAACGGTCGAGCCTCCGCTTGTAACGAGGCGATGAGCTTTAATCCAAAGCGTTTCGAGTCCCCGAGAAAATCACGAACCTTGATCGGCGCACTCACCACCGGAAGCCAATTTTGACCACATTGCTTACAAGATTCGACAACGGTCTGACGCCACTTTTCAACCTTCGCCTCTGCCTTCTCCTCCTCCACGTGAGCAATACTCCGATCGGATTGGAGCGGCACCAATTCCGCGACGCCGAGTTCGGTTGCCTTTTGAATAATTAAATCCATCGATTTTTGTTTCGTCAAAGCCTGGGCGAGAATCACGGGTACTTTCGATTTTGGGGTCTTACTCTCCGCTAATTTTTTAAATTGAACGCGCTTTTTTTGAGTCGATTCAATCACGCTTTTCCACTCCCGTCCCTTGCCATCAAAAACCGTAATCGTCTCTCCTTCTTGTTGACGCATCACATCTAAGCAATGGTGCGCTTCATTATCAGAAAGTGTTTTGCTCTCAAGATCAGGACAGAAATATCGTTTCATCTCTCTTTTATTAATGCGAAATTTTCAGAGAACAATCCATAATCTTAAAAGTTGCGAATCCGAAAGAGTCCTCCTACGTTAAACAGCGATGTTATTTAATTCTCTCCATTTAAACTTAGAGCTCCTCGAGCCCCTTCTTGCCAGTAAAAGTGCTGAAGAGCGAGTCCAATGGGCTTTAGAAACCTTCACCGATAAAATTATTTTAAGCTCCAGCTTTGGAGCTCAATCGGCGGTTTTATTGCACATGGTCACCAAGCAAAAACCGGAAATTCCCGTAATCTTAGTGGACACCGGCTATCTTTTTCCTGAAACCTACGACTTCATCGAGTCCCTTACAAAACGATTAAACCTCAATCTCAAAACCTATCGCGCTCCCCTCTCCCCCGCACAACAAGAGGCTCAATTTGGAAAACTCTGGGAAAATGGGATCGATGGGATCACGCAATACAATCAAATCAATAAAGTCGAGCCGATGAATCGGGCGCTCGAAGAATTAGGCGCTTGGGCTTGGATCGCCGGATTACGCCGTCAACAATCGTCGACCCGCAAAAATCTTACCTTCATACGCCCTCAAGCAGAACGACTCAAGATCCATCCGATTTTGGATTGGACCGATAAAGAGATTTTCGATTATCTCAAAAAATACGATCTCCCGTATCATCCCCTTTGGGAACAGGGCTATGTCTCGATCGGAGATATTCATACCACCCGAAAACTGGAGGCCGGTATGAGCGAAGAAGAGACCCGATTTTTTGGCCTTAAACGCGAATGTGGACTCCATGAAGGGTGAGATTTAATGATGGCCACTTCCTCTACTCTTTCTACTATGAATTCCTCCTCTTTGCTCGATGAGTTTCTTGACTTTCTCCGCTTTCAAAGTGTCTCCACCGATCCTGCCTACCAGCCGGAAGTTAAAAAATGTGCTCAATGGCTCCACGATTGGCTTCTCGCCGCCGGCTTTGATTCCTCGATCCATCCCACGGAGGGACATCCCATCGTTCTCGCTCGTGGTCCCTTTCGCGCAGATCGAAAGACCGTTCTTATTTATGGCCACTACGATGTCCAACCGCCCGATCCCCTTGATCTTTGGGACTCCCCTCCCTTTGAGCCGAAGATTCAGGATGGACTCATCACCGCCCGCGGGGCTTCAGATAATAAGGGCCAGATCTTCGCCCATCTCTTAGGACTCCGTGAGACACTCCAAAAAACAGGGGATCTTCCTCTCAATGTAATCGTGTTGATTGAAGGGGAGGAGGAGATTGGGAGTAAGCATCTTGAAAAATTTCTATGCGATCATAAATCTGCTCTGGCGTGCGACACGGTTATCGTCTCCGACACCATGATGGTCGGCTCTGGAGAGCCAAGTTTGACCTACGCCATGCGAGGGATTCTGGCGGTCGAGTTTACCGTTCAAGGGCCCATTCGTGACCTTCACTCGGGACTTTTTGGAGGGATTGTCGCCAATCCCCTTAAAGTCATTAGTCAACTCCTCGCCTCTCTTTATCTTCCCAATCACCGCATTGCTGTTGAGGGATTCTATGACGGAATTCTCCCTCCGAAGTCATGGGAACTTGAGGAATGGAAAACCTTACCGCTCAATGAATCCTACTTTCAAAAACTTACCGGCGTTCCGCAAATGGAGGCCCGTGGCACTGAAGTTCTTGAACGCCTCTGGCTCCTCCCTACTTTAGAGTTGAATGGGGTCTATGGAGGTTATCAAGGTCCCGGAAGTAAAACCGTTATACCCTCGGAAGCCCATGCAAAGATCACCTGCCGGCTTCTCCCCGGACAAGATCCCGCAAAGATCGGAGAGGCGATTGAACGTCATCTGCTTCAACAGGCGCCAAAAACCGTGAAGCTCACCGTGAAACGAGGCCATGGCGGCGGGGCCTATTCGCTTGATCCAGATTCCCCAATGGCGCGAGCCGCGGTCGAGGCAATGAAAGAGGCCTTTCCCGGAGCGAAGGGCTATCGAGTACGAGACGGGGCAACGATTCCGATTCTCGCCACCTTTAAAAAAGTGCTTGATGCCGATAGTCTATTGATAGGCCTTGCTTTACCGGATGCGCGGATTCACTCCCCGAATGAAACCTTTCCCCTCTCCCATCTTGAATCCGGCATGAAGCTCAATCAAGCATTGCTACGTCGATTAAACTCAGATTCTCTACATTAGGAATTTAAAAAGTGGAGCGCCGACCGCTGGGCGGCATGGGCGAAGGGGGAAAGAACAGCTATTGGCTCGAAGCGATTAGCCTTAAGCGAAAGAGATATATCCACCCCTGATCCATGCTGCTCCGGCAGCTGCCGGAGCGGCGCTCCATTTCTCTTTTCACCATTCTGGTGACATGCTTTACAGATAAAATCGATTCCTAACGCAGAATCTAATTAAACGAAGAGGGCCCGAATTGGGCATAAAAAAACCCTCTCCGTTTCCAGAGAGGGTTTAAAATTAATAACAAGAGATGATTATTTCTTGTTGGAACCGGATTTTTTCATTTTGATTGTTCCAGATTTTTTCTTCACAGAATAACCGGAATCTTTTTTATTCATTTTGATGATCCCTGCCTTTTTCAAGGTCGAGAAGGCTCCGTTTTTTGTCACTGTTTTCAAAGCACGTGCGGTCAATTTGACCATCATGAAGCGTTTGAGTTCAGGAACATAAATGCGTTTTTCCTTTAGATTCGGGACAAAAGTTCGTTTTGTATTGGCGGTAACGTGCATACCGATACCTCCCGATTTCTTGGATTTACCGCTTCGAAGAATGCGATGGCCTTTAACAGGTTTCGCCCCAGTAATAGAACAAAGACGTGACATATATTTATTTCATCAAAAGAACGTTACGGGAACGTTTGATCTCGTTAGTCATCTTGCGATGTAGTTTAGCAGGCATGCCGGTCGCACGACGCGGCAAGATACGTCCCTTTTCAGTGACATATTTTTTGAGAAGTTCGGTGTTTTTAAACTCGATCGCTTCTTGATTGATATCGATTCGACGTTTTGGCATTACCTTAGGGGCTCTGCGTTTACGGCGTGATTTCTTGATGGTTGCTCCCATAATACTCCAGTCGATCCTATAAATAGGATACGGTTATTCTTTTTCCTTGCGATTTCCCTCTTCGTCCACGGTCTCTTCATCTTCATCCGCGATACTATCTTCGGAATCCATGAATTGAGGGGTGGTTTCCCAACGACGGCGTCCCTTGTTTTCCTTTTCCAACTGGGATTGACACTCGACAGTGAATCGAGCAAAGGGAATCGCCTCGAGGCGATTTTTAGGGATCGGTTTATTTGACATTTCACAAATGCCAAACCCACCGTTTTCGATGCGCTTGAGAGCTTCTTCGATCTCATAGAGCGCATCTTGCTCTTGAGAGAGCAAGCTGAGGGCAAAATCTTTATCGTAAGCATCACTTCCGGCATCCGCTTGATGCATTCCAAAGGCAGATCCCTCACTTCCCTCTGGACGCGTCCGAAGGTTATCTTGGGCTGTACTTTGCATTTGATCGAGCAAATGATCATGGAGATCCATGAGCTTTTGTTTTTGTTCGGTAATAAAGGCTGCCGGCAAATGAGTGGCGACCTGTTTTGGAACGACTTTTGAATTCATTCCAAGAGGGTCTAAATTCGGTTTAGGGATCGATCCTGACTTGAGGGGCTTCTTCGCCACCACCACGGCCTTAGAAGCAGCTTTAGAATCGACTTTAACTGGCTTTTTCACGGTATTTTTTTTTGATAATCACTTTCTTTACAGGGGCTTTTTTGACAGGAGACTTCTTCACGATCTTCTTGATCGCTTTTACTTTCTTAACCGTTTTTGGAGCGATCTTGGCTGATTTTTTAGCCAAAACCTTCTTTTTTGTTTTTCCAGTTTTACCCATAAGAATGGTCTGATATAGAGAATGCCCCTTAAGTTGGCAACCCCTTTTTTACATTTACTCTGTTAATTTCCTCTAATCGTGTCCTTAAAATCGTTGTAAACCCTATTTTTCGAGCTTTAAAGTGGCATATTCCTCTTGAAGATGGAAGCTAAGTGCCGAGAGTTGCGGAGCAGAGCTATGCTCCACTTGACGTAGATAGCGAGAGTAATTGTAACGACCAAGGAGAACCTTCCAATGGGATCCTCCCCCAAAAGAATCCCCTTGTGATGTCAGGGTTTGAATCGGAACAAACATCGTCGCAATCCAGCCTTGATCTCGATCTTTCCACTGATTTAATGTTCCTTGAAGAAAGGCATCTACTGATAAATCGCTGGGATTTTCGGCGCAACTGGGGAGGAATAAACGGCCTCCTCCTGGGAAAAAGAAGGCTGTTTTCAATTTTTGAGGGGTGGCATAAAGCTCCCAATACCAGGTCTGTGCCGCGGGCTTCAAAAAAACCTCCATGAGATCCCCTAAAGTATAGTGATGCTCCTGATCCTTCGTCCCTTCGGCAACAATATCGGAATCTTGAAATTCCCCGCGAACATAGAGCCCTTTCTCATTCCAAAGAAACTTCACCGACCCCGATTCTTTAATACGATCTCCCAAAGTCGCCTTTAAAGAGGCCGGAATATTTTCTGTCGTATTTTTAGGACGTTCCAATGAATAAGAGGGAGTCTCCTTCCAAATTGACGGATTGTCGCTTCCACTTTGAGGAAACGGTTGAGCCAAATACTTGGCAATATAAACAACCCCTTTCGGGGGGGGGGCTTTATCCTTCGCAAAAGTGCTCGAAATAAAAATCGGACCAAGGAAAATAAAAGCGATTAAAAAACAGGGGAAAAGCCATGAACGTTTATTCATATTTTTTTCTTTTGATGAGCCGCTGAAATCCAAGGCTATTTCTGAAGATCTTTAGCTCTCGGATCGACTTCGCCGCGGTTATGATGGTGCACGACGGTTCCATCATCTTGAACATTTATATCAAGTTCCTCAATTTTTTTGAAATAACGCTTCATATCCTTCATTCCTCCGACACTAATCGCAATATTCACCACGAGCCCGACAGCAAAAGGAAGCACAATCACCGCAATGTGCCAATAGGTGGACCACCAGGCAAGGGGCCAAGGGGAGATTAGATTCCAAGTCGAAACAATAATAAAAACAATAAACCAAAGCATCGACCAAGCAAAAATTCCGTACGAGAGAATTTTATCCGACTTTGTATATTCTTCGTTAATCCCGATCATTCCTAAAATCTTCGCCTTCCATGTCTCCTGTGCTTGAAGATCGACCCCTTCTGTTCGATATTCCCCTCGATGAAGCATCCGATCCATATTAAAATCCTTTTTGCAGGTCAAAAGCGAGATGATCACATAAGCCATCACCCCAATCCCACAAGAGATCAGTGAGAGAATCTGTCCATTGACGGGAAAGTCCGGATGAAATTGCTTGTAGAGAATCGATCCCACCGATAAGGAGGATCCTAAAATCATCGCAAACCAAGCCCCGATCGTGGTTCCCTTTTTCCAATAGAGCCCCCCAATAATTAAAGATCCTGCCCCCCCTAGAAAGATCGCTCCCGTCAGACTAAAAAACATCAGAATATAGTCTGTTTGAATGAAGAAAATACTGAACAGAAATCCAAAAACAGCGACGCCGAAGATACTCCATCGAAGCCATGAAAGATGTTGTTTTGGGGTAAACGATTTTTTTCGTCCAGGAAGAATCATATCTTGGACAAATATGGTTCCCCATGAATGAAGATAGGAGCCATCGACCGCAATCCAAGCAGAGAGCATCACCAAACAGAGGAGCCCCCGAATTCCGATCGGAAGAATTTCAACAAGGGCCAAGGGAACTCGCATCTGACTTTGATTTTGATCGCCAGCGATGAGGCTTAATTTTTGACGAACGGCTTCAGCCCCTACCGCGAAATCAGGATGGTTCAGGAAGGTATAACCACAAATCCCAAGGACCATCGTAAAAAATAAGGTGGAAATATTACGAAACCCGCCAAGCACATTGGCCATCTTTGCTTCGTGAGCTGATTCTGCGGAGCTATTGTAGGCATGACCCCCTTGCCACGCATTTGTCCAATAAATCGAGAGCAAAATTCCAATAAGAATATAGACAAGATTAAAATCTTTCAGAGAAGAGGAGTCAAAGGGATTAATTAAACTTTTCCCGACCGGTTGATTTGAAAGCGCATAAGAAATCTGATCCCATTGAATAAAGTAAAGAAGGGTAATGCAGATGATCAGATAAAAAATTCCGGCCATGATTCCCATAATACAATCGGAAATCATGATCGTGACCTGTCCTCCACTCATACTCACATAAAGAGCATAACTTAATCCAAGCACCATCATAATGATGTAGGTTGGAACAGTAAAGGAACCGAAAACAAGCGATTCTGGAAGTCCGCAAAGATGGGTAATAAAACGGGCGCTTACCCCAGGAAAAATACCGTAATTAACGATCCCTGATAAAAACCCGATCCACCCCGTAAAGATACGCAGTCGTTTACTATATCTCACCTCGAAAAATTGCGCTAAAGTCATTACGCGCGTTTCGCGATAGCGATAAAAAACAAATCCTGAAAGGCCGATAACAACCATAAATATACCGGACAAATTCGACCACCAAAAATAGGTTAACCCTGCCACATAAATCGCCTGATAAACGGCGACCGCACTTACCGCTCCATACCCGGCCTCTCCGCGCGCATTACAAATCAAATAACGACCCGCACAACGACCCGCCGAAATAAAAGTACTTACCGATTTGCTGTAGGAGGCGGTCCGTTTAACAACATATAAAATCACAATTAATGGAACTAAAACAATCAGCCAATCAATCCAATGCATCATAAGGGGGCGAGAATGGCAGAACTGTTTTGAGGCACAAGCTTTGATTTAGAAAGGAATTTCCTTCTCCTTTATGATCGTAGTTTTATTAATAGACCCATCAGAGGATCTTGCCTTCTGTAAAAAGGCCGCTAGCAAAAAGGCGATATGAAAAAGATTGCCATCCTCACCTCCGGTGGAGATTCCCCCGGAATGAATCCTGTAATTCGCTCCGTGACCCGTACTGCGGTCAATAAAGGGATGGAGGTCTGGGGGGTTCAAAATGGCTATCAGGGATTGCTCGATAACGATTTCGTTCAACTCGATGTCCTGAAGGTCAGCGGAAAAGGGCGTGAACCCGGGACCTTTCTTCAAACGAGTCGATGCCTCGAATTCATCAAGCCAGAGGGCCAACATAAAGCGATTAAAACATTAGAAGCTCATGGAATCGAAGGGCTCGTCGTTGTCGGGGGAGATGGATCCCTTACTGGTGCCCTCGAACTTCAGAAAAAAGGGATCGAGGTCGTTGGTGTCCCTGGAACGATCGATAACGATCTCTATGGAACGGAGATGTCAGTCGGAGTCGATACCTGCCTCAATACGATTATGCATCTCGTCGATATGATCCGTGCGACGGCGGCCTCACATCGTCGATGCTTTGTTGTGGAAGTCATGGGGCGGGCCAGTGGGTACCTTGCGCTGATGACCGCGATCTCCACAGGGGCTCAAGTGGCGGTGATTCCGGAATTCAAACTTAATATGGATAATATTACCCGAGTCCTCGAGCGGCGTTTTGCACGTAAGCATAATAATAGCGTTATCATCGTTGCTGAAGGGGTCTGTTCGGGAGGGGAATTTCTCAACCGGATCAATCAATTTCCCAAGGGAACCATTCAACAAGATATTCGCTTAACCGTCCTTGGACATGTCCAGCGTGGCGGAGTTCCGACGCATTTTGATCGATTGCTTGGGGCTCGTATGGGGGAGATGGCGGTTCTTGCTTTAGAAAGTAAAGAGAGTGGAACGATGGTCGCTCAAGTCGGTGGAAAGATGCAACTGATTCCCATTGAAACAGTGATCGGTAAAAAACGGGCTCTGTCGGGGGAATCGATCCGCACGGCTCGCAATCTCGGGATTGAAATCGGGGATGCGGTTGAAACGTAAAAAAGTCACATAAACCCATTTCTTGCATTAGGAATTAATAAATGGAGCGCCGCTGGCTCAGCGGCATGGGCGAAGGGGGGCATTTCAATCTTTTCTTCCTCGACCTTTAAATCGACCCCACATCCATGCCGCCGGGCCGTCGGCGCTCCATCTCTCATCACCATTCTGATTGCCTCTTATGCGAAGTAAATCCATCTCCAATGCAAGAAATGGGTTAAAATATACTTTACTTAATTAGCCTGTTTTTGGCTTGGGCAATTGGAATTGTAACAAAACTTACAACCACTGTTTTTTTCGCATTCCCCAATATCCTAGTGCAATTAAAAATGCCATCAATGAGGGAATAATTATTGTCCACGGACCCCCCTTTAAAAAGAGGAAAGCCGCAAAGAGACCTCCTAAAAAAAATCCGAGGAGGAGTGAAATCAAAAGTCCTATTTTTAATCGACCGATCGAATGACCCCGAACAAAATGTCCGAACGCTAACCCTAAATCGGTCACAATCCCTGAAACGTGTGTCGTCCGTATGTTCAAACCTAAATAAGTACTCGCCATCGCATTTTGAATTCCACAGGCCATCGCCGCCAACGTCACTCCATATTGATTCTCTGATTGAATCATTAAACCTGCGACGAGCAGCAATAAAGCCTCCAGGAGAAGAGTCGTGGAATAACGATTCCCAGGAAAGATGGCCTCTTTGCCAATAATAATTCCAGAAATAATAGTTCCCATAAAAAAGGCGATAACGATCCAGAGCGAGAGCATACTATTTGAAGTATCGATTCCACCGCCATAAACCATACTGAGATGAGAAAAAGCCCCTGTCATATGACTCACAGGAACGTGGAAAAAGGAAAGCATCATTACATTGATATTTCCTCCCAAAAAAGTAAGTAAAAAACCGCCGATTAAAACCCATTTATACTCCATTTTTTCGACTCGAGAAAGAACTGTTTCAGGCTTTTGATCGATTAAGGATTTCAAAAAATTATGCTCCTTTTAACTTTTAAATCCGATTCGTTTTTTATTCAAAATCCATAATCCGATCCCTGTAAAAATCACGGGAGTCAGCATCGCACTCAGTAGGGATGGAAGGCGTCCGCTACTGCCCATGGCGAGGAAGAAATTCATCACAAAATAATAGGCCATTAAAATAAAGATCGCATTAAAAACACCGGCCGCCGGATTGCGTCGCGTCTCATTTCCACAACAACAAAAGGCAAAGAGTAACAAAACAAGGGGAATAAAGGCCTCCGCAATTTGTTGAAACAACTCCGTGCGATAGGGAGCCAGTGCGCGTTCGGAGCGATTTGTCGTCTGTTTCAAAAAGCGCATGATCTCCAAGAAGTTCAGTTCCTCCGGTTTGGCTTGCAATAAGGCCAGTTGCTTCGGGGGGGTCGCAAATCTCCCATCTTGAATCATCGGCGCAGGGGTCTCTGACTGCAATCCCCCCTTTGCCTCAAAGCGCATTACTTTCACATTCTTTAAAATCCAAAAGTTTCCATTCCAACGTCCCGACTCCGCCACGTATTTCGCCTCATCCCCTAAAAGTTCACTCAAAACAGTGATCTCCACCCCTTCCGCCTCTCCTTTTAATGCATCTAAGGACTGCACATACCAAACTTGATTTCTTAAAGAGTCATAATAAGGAACCCCTTTTTTAAAGGTCTTTGTCTCCTTCGACTTTGTTCGGATCTGCTCCAGGATCTCTTTTCTTCGTCCCTCCGCATGGTTTGCCGGGCCCATACTCAAATATCCGGTTGCCAATAATAGAAAAATTCCGACCCATACAAACGGCCGATAGATCTCCCCCCAGCTCACTCCGGAGGCTTGTAAGGCAATCAATTCATGATGACGAGTCATCGTTAAAAGGGTGAATAATGCGGAGAAAAGAAAACCGACAGGAACTACTAATAGGAGCATTTTCGGAAATTGGACGATGTAAAATTCAATAATCAATCCCACCGATGCCGACTCTTGAACAAAATCATCCAACGACCCCAAAAGATCAGCAATCAGCCATAATGCCCCACAAGCGACTAAGCTAAAAAGAAAAACCTTGAGAAATTCTGCTAATAAATAGCGGGAATAGAGTTTATGCATTTTTCCTCTTTCGGCTTGTAACCCCTAAGATCGATCGATAGTTTGACATTTGAAAATTCATTCAAAAGGGAGATTACAAACATGCAAGCGGATATTGGATTAATCGGACTCGCCGTCATGGGTCAAAATTTAGTACTCAACATGAACGATCACGGTTATGTGGTCTGTGTTTATAATCGTACCACCTCCAAAGTGGATGCCTTTTTGAATAACGAAGCCAAAGGGACTCAGGTTCTCGGCGCTCATTCGATTCAAGAACTCTGTGCCAAACTCAAACGCCCCCGTCGCGTCATGCTCATGGTCAAAGCGGGAACGGCTGTCGATGAGTTTATTGAGCAGATTATTCCCTACCTTGAGGCCGGAGATATTATTATTGATGGTGGAAACTCCCTTTTCACCGACTCTGCTCGACGCACTCAATATCTGGAAAGTAAAGGATTTCTCTTCGTCGGCTCTGGTGTTTCTGGAGGAGAAGAGGGGGCGCGTACCGGTCCCTCGATCATGCCTGGTGGTTCAACTGCCGCTTGGCCTCATGTTAAACCGATTTTCCAAGCGATCAGCGCCAAGGTTGAAAATAATGTCCCCTGTTGTGATTGGGTCGGCGAAACTGGTTCCGGTCACTATGTCAAAATGGTCCATAACGGAATCGAATATGGCGATATGCAACTCATCTGCGAAGCGTATCACCTGATGCGCGACCTCCTCGGTATGGGGGCCGATGAAATGTCGGCGGTCTTTGCCGATTGGAACAAGCGCGAGCTCGACTCCTATTTAATTGAAATCACCCGTGATATTCTTGCTTTCAAAGATACGGATGGAAAACCGTTGGTGGATAAAATCCTCGATGCTGCCGGTCAAAAAGGAACTGGAAAATGGACCATTGAATCGGCTTGTGATAACGGAATGCCGGTCACGCTCATCGCTGAAGCGGTCTTTGCCCGCTGCGTCTCTTCACTTAAAAGCGAGCGTACCAATGCGGCGAAGATTCTTAAAGGACCGGCAACGGTGTTCAGCGGAGATAAAAAGGCCTTCATCGATGATATTCGTCAAGCGCTCTACGCTTCGAAGATCGTCTCTTATGCTCAAGGGTACATGCTTCTTCGCGCTGCTGCGAAGGAACAGAATTGGCACCTCAACTACGGAGGGATCGCTCTCATGTGGCGCGGGGGTTGCATTATCCGTAGCGGATTCCTCGGTAAAATCAAAGAGGCCTTCGATAAGGATAAAGAGCTTCAAAATCTTTTGCTCGACAGTTTCTTTGTGGGTGAAATTGAAAAAGCTCAAGCCGCTTGGCGTCGCGTCATCGCCCAAGGAGTCCTTTGTGGGATCCCGATGCCGACCTTCACGACTGCACTCTCCTTCTTTGATGGTTACCGTCGCGACTCGCTTCCCGCGAATCTCCTTCAAGCCCAACGCGATTATTTCGGAGCTCATACCTACGAACGGATCGATAAACCGCGAGGAGAGTTCTCTCATACGAATTGGACAGGGCGTGGTGGAAATGTCTCCTCAACGACTTACAACGTCTAAACCCTCGACGACAATCTTTAAAACTTAATCGATCTAAACGCTAAAACAGTAACAGGAGAACTCTATGTTCGATGCTAATGCCTCTACTCTTCGGGTCCCCCCGACCGCCGCCGTCATCTTTGGAGCAACGGGAGATCTCACTCATCGTAAAATCATTCCGGCCTTCTATCATTTGGCTAAAAATGGTCATCTTCCGGAGGGATTTTCGATCATCGGTTTCGCACGACGCGAAAAGGATGATGCGACCTTCCGTCAAGAGTTGAAAGCCTCGCTCGATAAGTTCGCTCATACGAAACCGGTTGATGAAAAGGTTTGGAAATGGCTCGAATCCCGAATCTTCTATCAGATCGGAGATCTTCCGACGGCAGAGGATTACGTTAAACTCGCAGAGCGTCTCAAATCGCTTCCGCATGCAAATGCATTCAAGGGGAATTACCTCTTTTATCTTGCGACTGCACCGAACTATTTCTGTGCCGTTGCGGAGAATCTCTTTAAGGCCGGACTCGCTCCAGATGAAGAGGGCATGCATACACGTCGCTTAATTGTCGAAAAACCGTTTGGAGAGGATCTTCCGACCGCTCAAAAACTTAATCGCGATCTCGTGAAATATTTTCCGGAAAAGACGATCTATCGGATCGATCACTACCTCGGAAAAGAGACCGTTCAGAATCTTCTCTACTTCCGTTTCGGAAACTCGATCTATGAACCTCTTTGGGATAGTCGCTATATTGATCACGTTCAAATAACCGTCGCTGAAAAAGTTTCGGTCGAAGGACGGGGCGGGTACTACGAAGGGGCAGGAGCGAGTCGCGATATGGTGCAAAACCATCTCATGCAACTTTTCAGCTTAATTGCAATGGAACCTCCCGCTCGACTTGAAGCGGAGAATATCCGTGATGAAAAAGTGAAGGTTCTTAAGTCGATCACCATGCCTTCCAATGCCGAAATTTTAAAACGAACCGTCCGTGCTCAATACGGCGGGGGATTGATCGACGGACGTCAGATTCCTCCCTATCGACAAGAGGAACGTGTTGACCCCAATTCGATGATTGAAACTTATGTCGCAATGCGACTGGAGATCGACAACTGGCGTTGGCACGGTGTTCCTTTTTATCTTCGAACGGGAAAGGCGCTGCAAAAGCAGTTCAGCGAAATCTCCATTATCTTCAAACGTCCCCCGTCGGTGCTCTTTGCCGCGAACAATACCAAAATTAGTCGAAATTGGTTACGGATTCGTATTCAGCCGGATGAAGGCATCCATCTGCACTTCAATGCAAAAGTTCCGAGCCAACCGACCTTGAAACAGGTTGAGATGAGCTTCAACTATCGCGAAAGCGGCCAGCACTATCTTCCGGAGGCTTATGAACGTCTTATCTGCGATGCGATGTTAGGAGAATCCACTCTTTTCACCCGAGCGGATGAAGTGGAAGAGGCGTGGAGAATTATCGACAGCGTCCGCGCCGCTTGGGCGAATGAAGATACCACGAATATGCCCCTGTACTCCCCCGGATCGATGGGTCCCGTGGAGTCCGATGAGCTCCTTCGTCGCGATGGTCGGAGTTGGGCAAGACCGGTTTAACCCAGATTCGTCATTAGGAATTTAAAAAATGGAGCGCCGACCGCTGGGCGGCATGGGCGAAGGGGGGTGTTTTTTGTCTTTCCTTCCGCGTCCTTCAAATCCACCCCTGATCCAGGCCGCCGGGCAGTCGCATAGGCGACAACTTAAGGAGAAGAGAAAATCCAATTCACTCTTTGTTTGAAAGCCAAGACAACTCTCTTTTCCCCTATTAAAAATCGTATTCACCTCCGTTGTTCTCCCTTTACCCTGTGGTGAATCCTGTTTTTTCTTAGGTTGATGCCTATGCGAAAGCATCTGGGGCTAAAGGTCGAGGAAGAAAATACTAAATACCCCCTTTGCCCCTGCCGCTGAGCCATCGACGCTCCATTTTTTTAATTTCTAATGCAAGAATAGGTTAAGGAGTAATCAATGTGATTTGTGGGAAGTATGTTTGATATCGACTTTTATCTCGCGTAATCAGTGGACTCGAGATTATTTGAGCATGTGCTCCAATAAAAAAATCGGGGAGTCCTGTGGATCGGGTTCCTCCTCTTCGACGATAATCAAGGTGAATTTTAGAGGCGAGAAAAAGGGCCTGACGAGGAATCTCCAGCACTTCTATTTCCAATGTTTTCAAAAGCGTATCAACCTCATCATAGGTCCTCGCATTGGTTGAAAGTTCGGCATATATCATTGGATTGATGATCAGTCCTTGTGTGCTATATCGTTCTAAAGCAGCAAGTGACCAGTCGAGCCAAACAGGGTCTTGATTCACCAGATCTAATATCACATTACTATCGATGAGCATCGGCATCTCTTACTCTCCCCGCGTGACTTGCATCACTTCGTCAGTCGATAAGCGACCCTTCCAAGTTCCTATTAAAGCATTAAATTTTCCTTTTTTCGAGAGGCTTTCTTCTGCAGAAAGCGCTTTATTTTTGAGCATCACCCCTTGCTTTAGAATATCTCGGGCCTCAGCCTCCATCGACCGCCCATGGCTTGCTGCTAAAACACGCAGTTTTTGTTTAACGGACTCTTCTAAATTCCGAATTGTAAGAGTTGAACTCATTGAATAATGCTAGCATTGCTTTCATTGATTGCAATGAATAATGTATATTAAGCGAAAGGAGGATTGAAGCCGTATATCTCCGCATCTACTCGATCGGTGTCAAAATCTACGCCTTTACTTCAGCCGGTGCCGTCTCTTTTACGGCAGCAACAGGCATTGGAGGATGAGGAACGACCTTCCAGAAAAGGGGCTCGTACTTCGCCCAGCTTGCAAGGATCTCTTTCGCAAAGCTGCTCTCGGTGACTTCAAGATGACGATAGATCAACTCCTTCAACTTAGTAATATCGGCCGCCTCTTTCAAGCGTTCCACATTGACCATTCCCGGATTGTACCGTTTTTCAAAGGTACCAACCTCATCTAAAACATAGGCCACTCCACCGGACATTCCTGCGCCAAAGTTTTTGCCCGTCGCTCCTAAAACCACGACGGTTCCATTGGTCATGTATTCACAGCCGTGATCCCCAATCCCTTCAATGACCGTGGTTGCCCCAGAATTACGAACCGCAAATCGCTCTCCTGCGCATCCCCGCACAAACAGGGATCCCCCCGTTGCGCCATAGAGACAGGTGTTTCCGCAGATCGAATTATCTTTCGGATCAAATAACGATTTCGTGGGAGGGATTAAAACGATCTCTCCCCCCGACATACTTTTGCCAACGTAATCGTTCGCCTCTCCTTGAAGCCACATCCGAACTCCTTTCACAAGGAAAGCCCCTAAGCTTTGTCCCGCGGTTCCGGTCAATTTGAGTTCGATGGTGTTATCAGGAAGTCCCTCATCCCCATATTGATATCCGATTTCACCCGCCAGTTGAGCCCCAATACTCCGATGAATATTTTTTACCTTATAAGCGAAGGTCGATTTTTGTTTGGTCTTCAAGGCGCTCTTCGCATCTTGAACGATAATATCATCGAGGGATTGATCCTCTAGACGATCGTTCCGCTCCCAAGTATGATAACGTACCACGGTCTCATCGACCGCTGGAGAGGCGATCAATCGCGAAAGATCGACGGTGTTTGCCTTTGGATGATTCGGAATATGACGTTGTTGGAGGAGATCGACTCGACCGATTAATTCATTGAAGGTCCGAACTCCCATCGAGGCCATGATTTCACGGACCTCTTGCGCTACTCCGTTAAAGAAATGAATAATGCTCTCGGGGGAGCCTTTAAACTTTCCACGGAGACGTTCATCTTGCGTTGCGACACCGACGGGACAGTTATTCAAATGACATTGACGAACAAAAACGCACCCCGCCGCAATCAAGGCAACGGTTCCGAAGTTAAACTCCTCTGCCCCAAGAATCGCTCCCATGATGACATCCATTCCGGTCTTCATTCCCCCATCGGTTCGCAACGTGACTCGATTCCGCAATCCGTTTAATAAAAGAACCTGTTGCGCCTCGGCGAGTCCCAACTCCCAAGAGCTTCCAGCAAATTTGACTGAGGAAAGCGGGGAGGCCCCTGTTCCTCCGTTATCTCCCGATATTAAAATAATATCGGCATGGGCCTTTGCAACACCGGCGGCGATCGTTCCCACGCCCGCTTCAGAAACCAGTTTCACACAGACCTTCGCCCGTGGATTGACCTGTTTGAGATCATAAATCAACTGAGCTAAATCCTCGATGCTGTAAATATCGTGATGCGGTGGTGGAGAGATCAAGGTGACTCCTTCAACACTGCGACGAAGCTTTGCAATAATTCCGGTGACCTTATGCCCTGGAAGCTGTCCTCCCTCTCCAGGCTTCGATCCTTGCGCCATCTTAATTTCGATTTCTGTGGCGCTCGCCAAATATTCGGCGGTGACTCCAAATCGTCCCGAGGCGACCTGTTTGATCCGACTGTTTTTTGAATCCCCATTGAGCATCGTCGTAAATCGATTGCGATCCTCTCCTCCCTCTCCGGAGTTCGATTTTCCACCAATCCGATTCATCGCGATTGCTAAGGCCTCATGGGCCTCAGGCGAAAGCGCACCGAGGGACATCCCTGCCGAGGTAAAGCGTCGTCGAATCTCTTCGATCGGCTCCACTTCATCGATCGATATGGCGGTGGTTTTCTTAAGTTCGAGACAATTTCGAATCGCCAAAGGCTGACTGTCCGTCACGGCCTTCACATACTTTTGATACTCTTCAATCTTTCCCGCCTTATCCATTCCCTTAATACCGACATAGGTATGAAGGTTTTGTATCACCGGTGGAGTCAAGGCATGCATCTCTCCCTCACGACGGAAGCGATAGTAACCGATATCTAAAAGTTTCGCCTCTGCTCCGAAGGCATCGTGATGAAAACGTAACGTCTCCTCGGCGATCTCTTTTAATTTAAGACCGCCAATACGACTGGAGGTCCCCGTGAAATATTTCGTCACAACCTCAGGATGAATTCCAATCGACTCGAAAATCTGCGCTCCATTATAACTGGCTAAGGTGGAGATTCCCATCTTCGACATGATTTTAAGAAGCCCTTTTTCGATCGCTCCTCGATACATCTTCACGATGCTCACGGAGTCGGCAGTCTTAAGGTCCCCCTTCGCTAAAAGATCGAGGTAAGTTTGAAAAGCGAGATAAGGATTCACTGCCGTCACGCCGTAGCCAAAGAGACAGGCGAATTGATGCACATCGCGACATTCTCCGGTTTCAGCGATGATACTCGTCTTCGAACGTTTATCGATTCGAATCAAATGATGGTGGACGGCTCCGACGGCTAAGAGCATCGGGATCGAGGCCTTATGAATCGAAACCCCGCGATCGCTGAGGATGACGATAGAACGGCCTGCATCAACCGCTTTTTCGGCCTCTGTACAGATCCGAGTTAAAGCTTTTTCTAAAGCCTCGGTTCCCTCTTTTAATTCAAAAAGAGTGGAGATTGTTGCTGAAGGAAAGTCCTTCATTTCTTTCAAGGAAATCAATTCTGCAGTCGTAAGAAGAGGACTCTTGAATCGAACCAACTTTGCGTGTTCAGGCGTTTCGGCGAGCCAGTTTCGACGTGGCCCACAAAGAAGCTCTACAGACATCACTAATTTCTCTCGAATGGGATCGATCGGCGGATTGGTCACTTGCGCAAAAAGCTGTTTAAAATAGTGATATAACGGACGTGGCTTTGAGGAAAGAATCGCCAACGGCGCATCATCCCCCATCGATCCGATCGCCTCTTCTCCAGTCTCCACCATCGGCTTCAAGATCAATTTGATCTCCTCCTCGGAGTACCCAAAAGCCAGCTGTTGTTGTAAAAGAGTTGAATCGCTAAAGGTCTCTGCGGTGAGCGCTGTTCCAGGGGTCATCACCGTTAAATTCTTTTTGACCCACTCTGCATAGGGCTGACGAACCGCATATTGAGATTTAATCTCTTCATTGCGCAGCAATTTCTTATTCACGGTATCAATCGCCAAAATTTCTCCGGGTCCAAGGCGGCCTTTTTCAATGACTTTTTTGTCATCGATCTCACCGACGCCGACCTCAGAACTCAAAAGAACCAATCCATCACTCGTAATTTTATAGCGAGCGGGACGAAGTCCATTTCGATCTAAACAGGCCGCCACGGTAGCTCCATCACTCATCACCAATGCGGCCGGACCATCCCAAGGCTCATTCAAACAGGCATGATAGTCGTAAAATCCACGCACTTCGGGAGAGAGGGTTGCATCGGTCTCGTAAGCGGCGGGAGCGATCATCATCATTCCGTGCAATAAATCGCGGCCTCCCATGATCAATAGTTCGAGTGCATTATCGCAACTTGCAGAATCGCTTCCCCCCGGTTGAATCACCGGACGTAAATTCTTAATTTTATCGCCGAAAAATTTATTTTGGAGTTCTGGTTCGCGGGCCTTTGTCCAAGTCCGATTCCCCTGCACGGTATTGATCTCCCCATTATGCCCCATCATTCGAAACGGCTGGGCGAGGGGCCAGGTTGGAAAGGTATTTGTGCTATAGCGTTGATGGAAGACCGCTAAAGTTGTTTTATAAAGTGGATTACGAAGATCACTGTAAAATTTATCCAATTGTAAGGAGGTTAAAAGTCCTTTGTAAACAATCGTTCGGCTGGAAAATGAGGGTATATAAAAATGCTTCACCCCTGCGGCACTGACTTGATCCTCAATCTCATTTCGACATAAGAAAAGTGTTTTTTCATAATCAAGATCTGAAAGCGTTGAATCGGGAGAGCGGCAAATCAAAGCCTGTTCAAAATCAGGACAGGTCTCCAACGCCTTGTCCCCAAGGACATTCATCTTTACGGGCACTTTGCGGAATCCAAAAAGAATCAATCCCCGTCGTTCAAGAACCTCCTTGATGACCTTATGACAAATCCCGATCTCATATTCCTGTTTACGGGGAAGAAAAAGAACTCCGACCGCCAAATCGTTATTGCGGAAAAGCTTATGCCCCATCTTTTCTACTTCTGGACGGAATAAATCGTACGGAATCTGAGTCAATACCCCCGTGCCATCCCCGGTCTTCGCATCGGCATCCATCGCTCCGCGATGTTGCAAGCGACAGACGCAGGAAATCGCTCTTTTTAAGATCTCATGAGAGCATTCCCCATGGATACTTGCTACGAAACCCACGCCGCAAGCATCGTGTTCAAAAGAGGGATCGTAAAGTCCGTTGAATTTTCCAACGCGATCGAGGATAGACTGGTTCAGATTCATAGCAGGACAAACGCTACGGTTTTTGCTATCGGTGGCAAGTGTTTTAGCGAGGAGAAAAGTAATTTTTTTAGTTCCGGTTCTAATGAAATACAATAGGCTCTACGAAAGGCTAAAAAACAGGATCTGGGGTACTTTTCTCCAGTTGACTTTTAAAGTGTTAATGTGAATATATTTTATGCGCACAACAATTGATCTAACGCATCTGTTATTTAAGTAGATTAAAGCGCTTACTCATGACGTCTCGTTTAATTGAAGTAAAATCGGGAGAAATCTTATTCCGTGAAGGGGATCCCTCCAAAAAAATTTATATTGTTAAAGAGGGACTTCTCATGGTTTTTCGCCGCCACGAGGATCTTGATATTCCACTGGAGATTTTAAAAGTCGGGGATCTGATTGGAAGCGTCTCTCTTTTTACGTCAGAGCCCCGTTCTGCTAGTGTAAGAGCACTTTCGCCTTCGATTTTAGAAAGTTACGAAGAGATCGATCCTCAGGTATTTTTAAGCGGGGTTCCTCCTTGGGTCTTGGCCGTTTTTAAAGATGTGGCGACCCGCTTAAAGCGAATGGACCAATTACTTGTCGATACCCGAAAAAGCGAAAAATCCTTAAAACGTCAGCAATCGAATCGTTACACCTACGCCGCAGTGCTCTGTCGTCTTTTAAAAGCCCTCGTCGAAGCGCGTGCCGGCGGAGAGATTCTCCAAGTCAATTTTTCGATCGAAGATTTTGCGCATAAGGCCTCCTCAATTCTTCTGATTAAAGAGGAGCTCTTGAAAGAGATATTTCAAGTCCTACTCCAGAGTGCTTATTTAAAAAGTGAATATAATTCGAAAAATGAGTTATCGCTCCAATCCCCCCGAATTGATCACATTGAACATCTCGCCTTTTTCCTCGAGCAAAAAAGCCAGCAAAAACAGACGGGTCAGTGGATCCCTAGCGAATATCATTTCTACAAAGCACTTCGATCTGTCGCTGGAAAGACAGAAGAAGTTTTAAAAGAGATGAAAGTTTGGATCCACGAAATGACGGATAAACTTGATCAAAAAATTCCGCCCGAATTTATTCAAAGGGCCCAAGCCGCTGGGATTATCATTTCTGAAAAAACTAACGATATTGAAAAAGTCTGGATTAACCGAGAAGCCCTTGACGTACGACTCGATTGCGAAAAAATAGCTTTAGAGCTATCCAAACTTTATTTTGCCGCTGAAGAAGAGTCAGACTCCGTTGCCTGAGAATCGTTTGACGCAGAACTTTCCTTAGAAGTATTTTGACTTTTAAAATTTTGATGCGAATATGCTTTTATGCGCACAACGATTGATCTTCCGAATCCCCTTTTCAAACAAATCAAGGCCCGAGCGGCCCTTCAAGGAAGATCTCTTAAAGATTTGATGACAGAGATTTTACAAGCAGAACTCTCTAATCCGTTGGAAAATCGGAAATTAAAGACTAAAAAAACAATTGAAATTCCGATCATCCGAGGAGAATGTGGTCCCTTAATGGCTTTTCTCACAAACTCAAAAATAGAGTCTTTAGAGGATGACGATCATGTTCGATCATAAAGGATATCTCTTAGATGCAAACGCTTGGCTTGCCTTAGTCGTTGAAAAACATGTGCATCATCAGGCGATCTATTCATTTTGGAAAAATATTCCTTCTGAAACTCCCTGTTTTTTTTGTCGTGTCACGCAAATGAGTTTTCTTCGGCTTCTATGCAATAAACAAGTCATGGGTGAATCTCGTCTCACGATGACGCGAGCATGGAATCTTTACGACGAACTTTTAAAATCGGAATCGACAAGCTTTATGGAAGAGTTTGACTCTCTTCTTCATGAAAGTGAATGGCGAAAACTCACACAAACAAAAGGAGCCTCAGGAAGCACTTGGACGGATGCGTATCTGGCTACCTTTGCTTTTATCGGTAATCTTTCAATTCTGACTTTTGATCAAGGGTTTCGGAATTATCCCTCAATCCAAACAACCATCCTTAAAGCTTAACTGCCGAGCCCGCCGCAAAACCAGAGGCCCAGGCCCATTGAAAATTATAGCCTCCGAGATGGCCCGTCACATCCAAGGCCTCTCCAATAAAATAAAGACTCTCAACCGTTCTGCTCTCCATGGTCTTTGAGGAGATCGCCCCCGTATCAATCCCTCCCACGGTCACCTCCGCTTTCGGATACCCTTCGGTTCCATTCGGAGATATCTTCCAATGATTTAACTCCATTCCAATCTCTCGAAGTCTTCGAA
This sequence comes from Akkermansia muciniphila, assembly GCA_945883905.1. GTDB lineage: Bacteria > Verrucomicrobiota > Verrucomicrobiia > Methylacidiphilales > CAMAQI01 > CAMAQI01. The sequence goes on from CAMCYL010000005.1 coordinate 49,295, forward strand.
TGCCAATCTGTCCCAGGGGGGCGATAATTTTCAATCGTTCGACCCATGCCTTCGCCAAACGTGCCGGCAACTTGCTTGCTAATACCGTCGCTAACTGCGTCCGATCTTGATGTCTCTCTGCTAACCATTCCGCCGCATTTAATCCCGGTAAAAGATCAATTTCAATGGACTCTCCGATTTTTATGAATGAGGAGATCTGTAACGCCGCAGGACCACTCAATCCCCGATGAGTAAAAAGCAGATCATCGAGAAAAAAATTTGCTCCCGATGAAATTTTCACGGGCAATGAGAGCCCTGAAAGGTCGCACATCATTCGTAACTCCGGATCAGAAAAAGTCAGCGGTACTAATCCCGGAACGGTCTTCGTGATTGGAATTCCGAACTGTCGTGCAATACGATAGGCAAAATCGGTCGACCCCAATTTCGGAAAGGAGAGGGCTCCCGTCGCAATTACGAGCGATTTCGCACGATAAAGTCCTCGTGCGGTTTGAATCTCAAAGCCTCCCTCACTTTTGTGAACATTCTCAATAGGGATTCCACAATCAATTTTCACCTTCGAGGAAGCGCACTCGGCTAAAAGCAAATCGACGATCTGCTTTGAACTTTCATCACAAAATTGTTGGCCGAGTTTTTTTTCATGAAATGCGATCCCATGCTTATTAACGAGAGCAATAAAATCAGCGGGCTTATAACGGGCAAGAGCCGATTTACAGAAGTTCGGATTTCCAGAAAGATAATTCTTGGGTCCGGCTCCAAGATTTGTGAAATTACACCTTCCTCCTCCGGAGATTAAAATTTTCATCCCCACACGGTCATTGCGTTCGAGCACCGTCACTGAGAGGCCTCGTGCTCCGGCCACCGAGGCACAGAAAAGTCCTGCCGCTCCTCCGCCGATGACGAGGAGATCCGATTCATGACTCACAGACATCTTTTTGCGTTAGCGGAATCTAAAAAATTTCAAACCTAAAAACCGATGTAAGTTTAAACAAGGAATTAGTTGTTTCGACAAATCGCTCGTGCCATTTCAAAATAAAGAGGAATGCCGATGATAATATTGAACGGAAAAGTGAGTCCGAGCGAAGTGGTGAGATAAAAACTTGGATTGGCCTTGGGGATGACGAGTTGAATGGCCGCAGGGGCAGCGATATAAGAGGCACTCGCACATAAGATTCCGAGGAGAGTGGTTCCCCCTAAAGAGAGATTGATCATTGCCCCAGTAAAGATTCCAATGAATCCATTGAGAAGAGGCATGAGAGTGGCAAATAGAACAAGTCTCCATCCTGCTTGTCGAACGGTTCGGAGGTGTTCCCCTGTCATTACTCCGAGTTGAAGTAGAAAGAGGCAGAGCATTCCGTGAAATGGGGTGTCAAAAAGAGGACCAACTTTTTCCCATCCCTTTTTTTGACAGATGACGCCGATGATCATTCCTCCGATTAAGAGGAGATTTGCTTTGCTCGTAAGGATTTCGTGCCAGATGGAGGGCTTAGTTCCTTCCTCGAGGTGCGAGTCTGGATCGTTTTGACGATAAAGATAAATAGCGACTAAGATACCAGGAATCTCCATTAAAGAGAGTAGGCCTGTCATAAATCCCTCGTAGTGAATTCCTTTGTAATCCAAAAAAGTTTGTCCCGTGATAAAAGTCAAGGCGGAGACAGAGCCGTAATGGGCGCAGATTGCGGCTGAATTGATGACACTCATCCGGACGGCTTTTCTGAGAATGAGGTAACTCCATGCGGCGATCAAGGTGCTGAGAATCAAGCCTGCAATGACCGGAATAATCATCTCTTCGAAGGCAAATCCGGAGATCTTTGCCCCGCCCTTAAGGCCAATTGCGAAAAGAAGATAAAGAGTCAGCCCTTGATAGATTTGATCTGGAAGTTTGAGGTCGCTTTTGAGAAGCGCCGCGATGACTCCGAGAATAAAAGTGAGAATGACGGGAGTGACTAAGCTCGTTTGAACAAGATCCAAAAATTCCATAATTCTCTTTAGCAGCCGGCTATAAAAAGTAAATGGGTACTTGCTCACATTACCGTCTAAAATAAAATTTAATTTCAGAGGTTAAATTCTTATTTCCTGCTTTTTTGCTTTCTTAAGAGACCTCTTGAATAGGGTAATTCATGAGGCAAAAAAGGATCGATCCTTGACGGACTCATGGCGGCTCCTTTAGATAGAGTCATGGAACGTCGATTGCATATTGGAGGAACACAGGCGGCGGTTGGTTGGGAGGTTTTCAATATCGAACCGGCGGTCTATGTGGATCATGTGGGGGATGCGGGGGATCTGAGTCGTTTTTCAGATCAGACCTTTTCGATGCTTTACGCTTCCCATGTATTGGAACATTTTGATTATTTGGGAAAAGTGGAGGTGACATTGATGGAGTGGAGGCGGGTGTTAATTCCTGGAGGAGTCCTGTGTGTGAGCGTTCCGGATTTAGAGATTTTGGCCTCTCTTTTACTGCTTAAGGAGCGTTTTGATGTGAATGATCGGTATCTTTTAATGAGAATGATTTATGGAGGTCACAACACACCTCATGATTTTCATTATGCCGGCTTTACCGAGGATTTATTGCAGGTTTATCTCATGAAAAGTGGATTTCAAAAAATAGAGAGAGTGCCTGAGTTCGGTTTTTTTAAGGATACGAGTCAACTTCTCTTTAAGGAATTGCCGATTAGTTTGAACATTCGGGCCGTTCGGCCAGAGTAAATTTTGAATTATTCGAGCTCTTTTAATCCCATTTTTTCAAAGCGAAGTTGCATTTTTTTTGAGAAATCGAGCTCTTCTGGCATCGGTTCGACAAACATATCTTGGATTAATTTTCGGAGTTCTTGTTCATCGAGAGAACGACCGGCATCCTCCGCTCTCAAGAGGAGGCCGAGGTGGAAATATTTCCATCGAAGCGTGGAGATAATATCCGGACCGTTGGCTAAAAAAAGATTATGTCGATGGAGTTGAGATTCTCCCCAGCTTTTGGAGTGCCGTTCATGAAGGCAAAGCCCTAATTGATCTAAGACCAAATAGCCCTTGGCATAAGTCAGAAAGAGCGCTGTAAAAATATTATCCCAATAGGCCTCACCTAAAATATAGGAATGGAAATGGTGACGAATTTTCTCCCATGTTTTGACCCGACAGAGATAGAGATCTTGACCGCGATGAAAGAGTTTTGGATTTTGATTGAGAGTACCCTCCGAATCTCGATCGAGATCGGTTCGAGCAAAAATAAAAATCTCCTCTTCTCCTTGAAGAAGTTTTTTGACTCTCGATTTCCATTCATTCGTCAGGATAATATCAGCATTGGCGACCGCAAACCATTCGCACCCATGAATTTCAGCAACGGCAGAGGCTTGGTCAAAGAGATCTCGAACGAGCGGAAGCTTTTTCGGAACGGTCCCTGGTGAGGTAACCCATTGTAGAGCGGAAGAGGTGATCCAGCCTTCGCGCTCGATCACTTCATCGGAAAGACAGGCATTGATCGGAAGAAGAAAATTCTCACGGATCGAATCGATTGATTGGGCGGCAATCTCCTGCCTTCGGAGTTTTTCAGGATCCGTATAGGGAACAAGATTAACGCAAAACGGCAATAAGAGGTTCATAGAGTTTTTTTACTTCTGAGGCGATTTTAACAGTGATATTCAACCGTATTATCGGGAGCAATATCAATGACTTTATGAGCGATGAGTCCATCGAACACTTCAAGGAGCTCCTTTTCGGAAAGTTTTTTTCCGAATCGAATATGAATATGTGCGAGAAGAGTTTCTTTGCGTTTAGGACGACTTAAGTTATGAGAAAATCGTTCTGTCATGTCTTGAATTCGAGTGAGGGAGTCATGGGAAAAAGTGATGGGGGAAGAAAGTGTGGAGACGGTTATTGGGGTTTTTTCAAAAACGGGAATTCGATCAAAGGCCTCGTATCGAGTGACGGAGATCTGATGGCTCCGGAGATGATCAACAAGGGCATCGAATCCTTGATCACGCGAAAGAATATGAAAATGGCTATCGGGGGAGTGGGTTGACTGAACGCCGATATGATAAGCGAGAACGAAATCGAGCGCATTCTTCCCAGAACAACTCGTTTTGATGATTTGAACCTGATCGGGGAATTGAAGGAGTTTTGTGACGAGATCGGAGGGAAGCGAGGAGTGATGTTTGCCAAGGGCGAGATAGATTTTGACCGGCTTGTGACGAATCAGGTCGAGATCGATCTCACGAACATTTTCGAAATCGACGAAAATGAAGTGTAAGGAGGACATTCTTTTGAGATTACATGAATCATAAATGTTCAAAACAAAAAAAGGTTCTTTTCGAACACTGCCGTCCAAAATAACTCTGGATTTGATAGGTGAATTTGAGGAGGGGATCGGTTTAATCTCTTTATTTTCTCTTAATCGCTCCTATTCTTTACGTCATGCGCCTTCTTTGGGAAACACATTCACATACAGAACTCTGTCATCATGCCCATGGTTCTGTGGCCGAGTACGCCGCTAGGGCTTTGGAACAGAATCTCGCTGGAATCCATATTACCTGTCACACCCCGTTGCCCTCTGGATTTTCCCCTGGGGTCCGGATGCGAGAGGATCAAATGAACCTCTACGTTGATATGATCGATGAAGTTCGTGAACAATATAAGGGACGCTTAGAGATCGGCACAGGACTTGAATGCGATTATCTTCCGGAATTAGAGCCGTGGATTGCTCAAATTCGCGAGCGACGATCGTGGAGTCATTTTTTGGGCTCCGTCCACCCTCAAACAGGAGAATACAAGGCCACTTATGCGTTGGGAATTCCGACAGAAAACATTAAACGTTATTTCCTCCTTTTAGCAAAATCGGCAGAGAGCGGTTTTTTCGATACCTTGGGTCATCCTGATTTAATTAAAAACGAATATCCGGAAATTTGGAAAATCGATTCTTTCCTCACGACGATTTGTAACACCCTTGATCGCATTGCCACTACGGGCGTCGCCATGGAGATGAATACCTCCGGATGGAACAAAGCGATTCAAGAGGTGAATCCGGGACCTGTGATTTTGAAAGAGATGGCAAAACGCAATATCCCGGTGGTCCTCGGAGCGGATGCTCATCGTCCCACACGTGTGGGAGATCGATTCTTAGAGGGGTTAGAGATTTTAGAAGTGGCTGGTTATAAAGAGGTCGGAGTTCAAGAGATTGGCAAAAGACGCATGATTCCGATTGAAGCTGCTAAAAAAAGTCTTTCCTTCCCTTTAACGGTTTAACCCAAATTTGCCTCATAAAATTAGCTCTGGAAAATCTTCAGAGACATTGGAAATCGATTTTAAAAGCCGATCTTTTATTTATAAGGAACTTCAGGATGAATCGTAAAAAAGAAAATCTCGAATGCACTCCGAAAGGATCTTTAGGGGCCATCAAAGTTCGGGAGAGAGTCCGCACGGATCTCTATCAGTGGATCGGATTTTTCATGAGCTTCTCGTATTTAATTGCTGTTGAAAAGATGCAGACGAATACCCCCACTATTTCTCCCGATAGAGTGATTCAACAGCGGTTCAATCGACCACTTTTATTGGATCGGCAGACAATCGTAAAAACCGATCAAACGGATGCCTTCTTTACAGTCAATCTTGGGCAGAATAAAGGAAGACTTCCGGGCTCTGGGTTTCAAGCGACGCATCAACTTTTTCCCCATCTGAAGGCTGTTTATGAGAATAACCTGCTTCTTCCCTATTGGGCTGAGACCATTTCAAGTGATCGCTATTTGAATCAAAATCGACTAAGTCTTGAATGGAATCTGCTTTCAAAGACCTCCCTTCAAACGAGCTACACAGGACAAACGGAGCATGCCTTGAATCAAGAAAAGAATACTCTTTCGCAGAGCGATCAGAAAGAGTTTGGACTTAAAGGAAAAGTGTTAAAGCAAAGCCTTTGGGAGACCGGCTATCGACTGATCGAAACGGACCGTAACCTAACAAAGGATGAAACAAATCTTTGGTACGCCAATTGGAATCAGCCTGTAAGCTCGAAACTAGGATTTCTCTTTCAAACAGAATACCGAGAGAGCGGGGATCCGAGCCAAGATCAGAATGCTGAAGATAAAAGGCTTCATTTAGGAAGTGGGGCAAATTATCGATTGAACGATAACTTCTCAGCACAACTTCGTTTCGATCTGAAAATGCAGGAGGAACTTCAAAACGCCACTCCACGTTGGGTCCCTGAGGAGAAGCGAATCTCCTTCTCAATCAAAGGAGCTTTTTAGCTCAAATTTTAAATTCTAATGCAAGCAATGGGATAAAAAATACAATGCACCCGTTGGGATTCGAACCCAAAACCTTCGGCTTCGGAGGCCAACACTCTATCCAGTTGAGCTACGGGTGCTTTTTGAAAGGAGATATCAACCTTTTAGTTGAACTCTCCCGCTTTCTGCATGATAGGCTCTTTCTTAAAAAGGGAAAAGAGTTTTATCGAAGGGATTGTTGGAGGAAGGCGCGGGGACTTGTTCCAACCATCATTTTGAAGTTTTTTGATCGTCAGAAAATCTTAGAGGCCCGATATACATTGACCGAGCAATTGGCGAAAGAGAATTTGTTAGATGAGAAATATCTTCATTGGGAGGGGGTTAGAAAACCGGATTAAAAATTAACGCTGAAGGCCGATTTATAACTATAAAAACGGGGGACGGTAATGGAGTTCGTAGCGGAGATCGCGTGGACGTTCCCCAATCGGCTTGGCGGGGTTACCTGCAACAATGGTGTAAGGAGGCACATCCTGAGTCACCACCGCGCCTGCCCCGACGACGGCCCCCTCTCCAATGGTCACACCAGGTAAAATTAAAGCGCGGTAACCGATCCAAACGTACGATCCGATATGAACCGCCCCCCCTTGATCTGCAAAATCGGGGGATCGAGGATCATGACCGAGGGTCAGGATACTGGCCTCAGGCCCAATGGCGACCTGATCTCCGATCGTGATTTTGTAGCGACGACCATCAAGGAGAGTTCCGAAATTTAGGACATTATGATTTCCTAAAAAAACATTTTTGCCATGAAGAAATCGACAATTCATTTGAACGGCGGTTTTTTCTCCAAAACGCCCCAAGTAAGCCTTGAGATAAAGTTCCCGTACCGAATGGCTCGGAAGCTGTCCGATCACACAATGATAAAAAGAGGCGATAAAATTACCTGCAACGCTTCGAAAGGACATAGGGTCTATTTTTCACATAAATCGTGCTATTAAAAGAATAAACCTCAAAGAGATTGTCTCACGCGAAGCAACTGTTCCAATGGAGCGTCGAGTGATCCAAGATCTCTTTTGCATATTTTTTAAAAAACCGTAGAAAGAGTGGATGTCGCTGTGGTCTCGAACTCTTTTTCTCGCCCCTCTCCTCTCTCTATTTTGGGGATGTCACGCCACCTCCTCCACGTCTACTTTTACCTACGTCAATGGCTCCGAGCCAGAAAGTCTCGATCCTGCCATTATCACCGGACAACCGGAAATGCGCTTGGTCAGCGCGCTCTTTGAAGGACTCACCGCACGTAATAAAAAAGGGGAGATCGAACCGGGAGTGGCAGAATCATGGAAGATCTCTGCCGATTTAAAAACGATCCGCTTTACACTTCGTCACGCGCGATGGAGCAATGGAGATCCGATTACTGCTTCCGATTTTCTTCAATCTTGGGAACGGGCTCTTAATCCCCTCATGGCCTCTAAATATGCAGAGCTTCTCTACCCAATCAAAAATGCTGAAAATTATAATAAAGGAAAAATCGATCAGTTTGATTCGGTCGGCGTTCGTGTCATCGATCCCCAAACGCTCGAAGTTGAACTCGAAAATCCGACCCCCTTTTTCCTCGATCTTTGTTCCATGCCAACCCTCTATCCGGTTCACTTTGCCTCTCTCAAGTCGGAAGGAAGAAATTGGATTAAACCGGGAAAACTGATTTCAAATGGGGCGTATACACTCAAGGATTGGAAGATCGATGACCGTGTTATTTTACAAAAAAATCCTCATTACTGGAGAGCCTCTCAGGTCCAAATCCAAGAAATTGCCGCTCTAACCACCAGCTCTGCCACCACCGCTTTTAACCTTTTTTATTCTGGAAAAGCCGATCTCATCATGGATAAGGGATTGATTCCGACACTGATGATTGAGCCTCTTAGAAAAAAGCCTTATTTTCACTCCAATCCCTTTCTTGCCACCTATTTCTATCGCTTCAATGTGACTCGAAAACCGTTCAATCATCCCAAGGTGCGTAAAGCCTTTGCGCTTGCGATTCATAAACAGCAAATCGTCGAAAAAATCACTCGCGCAGGGGAGCCGATCGCACACTCTCTCACTCCTCCTGGAGTTCGCCACTACACGCCTCCGGAGGGCCTTCCACGAAATATCGCCCTGGCTCAAAAACTTTTGGCTGAGGCGGGATATCCAAACGGAAAAGGTTTTCCTCCCGTTTCAATTCTTTACAATAGCTCAGAACTCAATCAACAAATTGCCGTCGAAATCCAATCGATGTGGAAAGAGGCCCTCGGAGTTCATGTCACCCTTCAAAATCAAGAATGGAAGGTCTATCTCGGCTCCTTAGATCAACTCGACTTTGATATCGCCCGCTCCAGTTGGGTGGGAGATTATAACGATGCGAATACTTTTCTCGATTGTTTTGTCACTGGACGAGGAAATAATCGAACCGGATGGAGTCACCCCATCTATGATCAACTCATGGCCCAAAGCGCGACCGAACAAAATACCGAGAAACGAAGCGAAATCTTACAGTCGGCAGAACGAATTTTAATTGAACAGGAGTTTCCGATCGTCCCGATCTATCACTTTGTTGGAATGTCTCTTTATCACTCTGAAAAATTAGGAGGATTTGAAGCCAATGTCGTCGATGATCATCCGTTACGTGAACTTTACTTAATCGAAGCCTCTCAAAAATAAAATATCTATTTTTCCTATGATTCCCTTTATCTTTCGTCGCCTGATTCTGATGCTGCTAACGCTTTTTACAGTCGTTTCTCTCACTTTTCTTTTAATGCGTCTAGCACCAGGAAACCCTTTTAGTGCGGATCGGAAAATCCCTCCTTCAATTCTTCAAGAATTAGAAAGTAAGTATGGTCTCTCGGGGACCATCGGAGAGCAATATCTCTCCTATCTGAAAGATGTCATTCGTGGAGATCTTCGGATCTCCACTAAATATCGGGATTGGTCGGTAAACGAAATCTTGGCTCAAACATTACCCGTATCGATGGCACTTGGATCGGTCGCTTTTTGTCTCACACTGCTCTTCGGAATTATACTGGGAAGTTTTGCCGCCCTCTATCAAGGACAATGGCAAGATCGCTCTTTGATGCTTGTGGCCCTTCTCGGGATCTCTATTCCCAGTTATATTCTCGCTCCTCTCTTCATTCTTTTTTTTGGACTCCATCTCGGCTGGCTTTCAGTTGCGGGGTTTGGAAACGCAGATCAATGGATTCTCCCAGTTCTTTGTCTTTCACTCCCCTTTTCAGCCTCCGTCGCTAGACTTGTCCGCACCAGTCTTCTCGAAGTTCTCACCCAAGATTTTATTCGCACCGCACGGGCAAAAGGGCTTGATGAATCAAAAATTATTATTCGACATGCCCTACGCGTTGCCCTTCTCCCCGTTGTTTCTTATGCAGGCCCTTTAGCCGCAAATCTCCTCACGGGATCGATGGTCGTAGAACAAATTTTTAAAATTCCAGGGATGGGTCCCTTTTTTATTAACTCCGTCCTCAATCGAGATCTTTTCGTGGTCGGCGGAATTGTCCTTGTCTTCAGCTTGATTTTGATGAGTTTGAATCTATTCGTCGATCTCCTTTATACGCTTCTTGACCGGAGAATTAAACTTTCATGAAAGCCTCTCTTCTCCAAATTCTTTGGCGTGATTCCTTTCTTAGAGCCACTTTAATTGCGTTCTTCGCTTTATTAATCATTGCTCTCTTCGGCTCTTTCTTTCTTGAACATCCTCAAGATCAAAATTCCGCACTCCAATTTTCCCCACCCTGCTCCGAACATTGGCTCGGGACTGATTTTCACGGCCGTGATCTTCTTGCGCGCCTACTCAGTGGACTTCGTCTCTCCCTCTTTGTCGGCTCCATCGGAGCAGGTGTCAGTCTCGTCATAGGGGTCAGTGTGGGATTGATTGCCGGCTATTTTGGGAAGAAAATCGATTTAATCCTCATGCGTTTAGTGGATTTACTTTACTCCCTTCCCCGACTCGTTTTTGTCATCGTCCTGATCAGTGCGCTCGAAAAACCAACGGCCCACTTTCTTGAAAAAATTCATCTCTCCGAAATGCTTCCCCATGTTCGACTGCTTTTATTGTTTATTGGATTAGGTTGTGTGGAGTGGTTGACGATGGCACGAATTGTTCGTGGCCAAGTGCTTTCTTTGAAGGAATCGACCTTCGTTCTCGCCGCCCGGGCGTTGGGACAATCGCACACCCAAATTTTGATCCGCCATCTCCTTCCGAATCTGACAGGCATCGTGATTGTTTATCTGACCTTAACGATTCCCGTCGTTATTTTAGAAGAGTCCTTTCTCTCCTTTTTAGGGTTAGGAGTTCAGGCGCCGGCAGCGAGTCTGGGATCCCTTATTTCAGAGGGAGCTCAATATTTAAATCCCTTTGAGATTCAATGGTGGCTCATCCTTTTTCCCGCCGGAACAATGGCCCTGCTTTTGCTGATGTTAAATCTCCTCGGCGATGGACTCCGAGATGCAATGGATCCGCGAAAGAAAAAATAATCCAATAATGAACGTAATGTGATGTAGGGGTCAGTTTTATTGGGGGCAGGATCTCGCTGGATCGTTGGTTGGAGAAAAAAGCCGATAAGAGTTAGACTGATCTTGTAAAAACGACCAATGTTCTTCTCCTCAAAGATGAGTGTTCATCATTGATCCATTTAATTCCTAATGTAAGATTGGGATTTAAAAGTTGAAAATTATGACTAGTCGATTAAACTAGTTGAATGAAAACAATCGGTGCATTTGAAGCGAAAACATCGCTCTCCAAGTATTTGGATTCCGTGGAACATCATCGCGAAGAGATCATCATTCAAAGGCATGGTAAGAATATCGCTAAACTCGTTCCCTATTCGGATGAAGGTGACGGAGAAAAAAGGGCGCAAACATGGGAGGGTCTTCGACGGGTACGTGAAGAAGGGGGGGCCGTGGATACGGCGACTGCGGTCAAATGGGCGAAAGAGGGGAGACGTTGATTCCGTGAAAGTGACTTTAGATGTCTCTTTGACAGCCGCTTGGGTTTTGAAAGATGAAGATCAGACGAAATCATTGAAGATTCTTGAAAAGATTTTGAATGGAACTCTTACGCTCGTTCAACCTGAACTCTGGTGGGTGGAGACCTTGAATCTCTTGAAAACGGCGACTCTCCGTAAAAGAATCACGCCTAAAACTGCCATTGAGGCAGTGAGGTTTCTCAAGGAAATTCCGATGAGGGTAATTTCAGTTTCTTTGGTCGGACAGGAAACAGTGCTTCAACTTTCACTGGATTGGGGGCTTACTGCTTACGATGCTACTTATGTTGCGGTCGCCATGGAAGAGGGGTCGACTTTAGGAACCTTGGATAAAGATCTATTGGCCCTGAAAGGGAAAGAAAAACGGATTCTGTTTTTATAAAAAACTTTGGCGCTATTTGCCTTTAGCTTGGCGGTTCATCCCTGCCTCCCCCTCCAAAATCACTCAGGCCCACAGTCGATTAGCCCATTCGTCTCTCAGTCCTTTGAATTCACAATTGTCTTCAGATTTTCACAATTCCTCTGTTGCGATCGAGGATCGCTTGTTTTAGGATTATTGAATGGATCCTGTTACTAAAGTCCCTGAAAAATTTGAATCTCCCGATTTCTTTATCAATCGAGAGCTCAGTTGGCTTGAATTTAATGCCCGTGTGCTCGAAGAGGCACAAGATCCCTCTCAGCCCCTCCTCGAACGCCTTCGATTCCTTTGTATTGTCAGCAATAATCTTGATGAATTTTTTGAAGTTCGGGTTGCAGGAATCAAACAGCAAATCGAAAATAATCTCGATGAAGACCCCTATGATGGAATGACCCCTCGTGAGGTTTTCCGTAAGATTCGTGAACGCGTCGGGAAGATGATTCATGATCAATATCAACTCTGGAATACCGAACTCCGTCCGAAGCTCGCAGAGGAGGGGCTCATTTTCGAAAATATTGAGACCTTACCCCCCGAAGAACTTTCTTGGGCCGAAAACTATTTTCACCGCGAGGTCTATCCCGTCCTCACCCCACTTGCGGTCGATCCCAGTCATCCCTTTCCGCAACTGGCAAACAAAAGCCATAACATCATCGTTAAACTGGATCGCGAACGCGTTGGGGAAATCGACTCTTATGCCATTGTTCAAATCCCCCGTATTCTTAACCGGATTGTCCCCCTTCCTTCCGCAGATGGGAAAATTCATTATCTCTATTTAAGTCATATCGTTCGTCATTTCATCCAGCATCTCTTTCCAGAAGAACGGATTATTGTCTGTCGCTCCTTTCGAATCACTCGAAATAGCGACCTCTATATTGACGAAGAGGAATCGGCAAATCTCCTCAAGCATATTGAAGAGGAACTTCGTAAACGAAATCGTGGGAATGCTGTGCGTCTCGAACTCCATGAAGAGTGTCCGGCGGATCTCGAACGATTCCTCACAGAGACCTTCAAATTAACGTCCGAGGATGTCTATCGTCATTCGGATCCGATTAACTTCACTCATCTGATGCCGATTTGTAATCATGAGAGCTATGCCCATCTTCGTGATCGTCCATGGAATCCAGTGACGCCGCCGGGACTTTCACCGGATCATAATCTTTTTGAGATCATTCGTTCCAAAGATCTCCTGCTGCATCATCCGTACGAAAGCTTTAATGTCGTTGTTGATTTCGTTGAAAAAGCAGCGGAGGATCCACAAGTCCTCGGAATTAAAATGACCCTCTATCGCACAAGTGGTGATTCCCCGATTGTCCGCGCGCTGATTCGAGCAGCGACCGCAGGAAAGCAAGTCGCCGTTCTTGTTGAACTCAAGGCACGATTTGATGAGGAGAACAATATTCTCTGGGCTCGTCAGATGGAGGAGGCAGGAGTTCACGTGGTTTACGGAGTCGTCGGCCTCAAGATTCATTGTAAGATGCTCATGGTGATTCGCCGAGATGAAGACCACATTCGTCATTACGTCCATCTCGGAACCGGTAACTATCATCCGAAAACAGCCCGCGTTTATACCGATCTCAGTTATTTTACCGCTCGTCCAGAGATCGGTCTCGAGGTCGCTAATGTTTTTAATATCCTCACAGGGATGGGTCGTTTTCAAGGAGTGAAGCATTTATTGGTGGCTCCCTTTGACTTGAGTAAATCTTTCTTACGATTGATTCATCAGGAGCGAGACCATGCTTTGCAAGGCAAACCGGCTCGAATCATTGCCAAGATGAATTCCCTTGTGGAGCATCAAATCATTCAAGCGCTCTACGAAGCCTCTTGTGCAGGGGTCAAAATTGATCTCATTATTCGTGGAATCTGCTGTCTGCGTCCCGGTCTTGCCGGAGTCAGTGAAAACATCCGAGTCATTAGTATCGTTGGACGATTTCTTGAACACAGTCGAATTTACTATTTTGAAAACAGCGGCAACCCTCAAGTTTATCTGGGGAGTGCAGACTGGATGGCCCGCAATCTTTTCAAACGAGTTGAGGTTGTTTTCCCGATTGATAATCCGGAATTAAAATCGCGCATTGTTGGGGAAATTTTAGAGACCCTACTTAAGGATTGTGTAAAATCTCGAGAACTTCAATCGAGTGGAATCTATCTTCGCTTGAAGCCTGCGGAGGGGCAAATCCCTTTTCAATCGCAATACACGTTCCGAGAGCTCGCCCGTCAAGAGATTCAACACCCGGATCACGAAGAGAAGCCGCTGGAGATCATTCCTTTAAAACGATTTCCCGGATAAATCCAGATTCTGCGTTAGGAATTTAAAAAATGGAGCGCCGATCCGTCAGCTGCCCATGAGCGTCAACTTAAGAGAAATATTCTAAAAAAACAAGGTCTCACGCGACGGCGCAACGACGCAACGTATGACCCTCCCCGTCGTTCCGACCGTCGCTCTACCGAGCGTCCTCCCTATTTCCTCAAAAGACCTCGAAAACGAGCTTTCGATTTCTTTTTCAAAAACAGGGATCGAGGACTTTGTCCTCTTTGGATCAGAACTCCCCCCCCTTCTTCTGATTCTCCCATGCAGAGAGGATCATGAACGCTTCAATGAACAAGATGAAATCGAGTTCCTGAAGAGAGGTTTGATCGTTTTTTGAAAATTCTTTTTTCAAAGAAACGGGAGAAATTCTCTGAAGGCACGCGCTGACAACGGAGGCGAGGCAAGGAAGCGTTCATGATCTTCTCGCTTTTTCCGATTCATACGTCGCGTCGTTGCGTGAGACAATGTCTTTGAATGAATTTTCCTTAAGTTGACGCTCATGGTCAGCTGACGGATCTGTGGTTCCAACTGCTTTTTCTAGGCGTGCGCCGTTGAGGACGGCGTCCTAGCGGGTGAAAGTCCCGTCGGTTGAATTAGACGGTTCGCAACCGTAAGGGGTGTCTGGGAAGAGACCGTGAGGTCGAACCTACAAGCGAGACACTTAACTGAATCATCAGGCTATAATGAC
>CAMCYL010000006.1 GCA_945883905.1 Akkermansia muciniphila
CCCTTTTATCAATCGCTAACCCTTTTTTGATCTTCTCTTACCATCTCTTTCCTCCCCAAGGCGACCCTCATGCCTTTTTCATGCTTTCTTGCATTCCTTAGAGATTTTTTTCTTTATTTTTTTGTTCTAATGCAAGAAATGGGATTAAAATAAACAGGGCACCGTTTTCAGTATAAGGAATGACATGGACCTGCGCGGGAAAAACACTCGAATCTTTTCGATTAACAAGGGCCTCAAAAACCATCTTTTGATCATAAGAGCGAAGTGGAATCCCTAAAAACTGAAAGTACCCCTCGACATTCATTCCGATCGATTCTTCAACGCTATAGCCCAATAAACCAGAGGCCGTTGAATTAATTGTTTGAATCACCCCATCCGAGGAGAGGAATATCAAAGGAAATTCAGATAAATACCGATTAAAAACATCCTTTGTTAAAATGTTTGAAAGTTCAATCGGTGGAGTCTCTTCGTTCATGAAAATAAACTCAGGCCTATCCTGTTGTTCCTAAACCACTGGCAATAGCATTAATTGAAAGAAGGATCTGAGGGAGTAATCGACGCGTCGCATCTTCATCCTGTTCCAAAGAAGCAGAGCGCCAACGCTCAAGAAGATTCATTTGTTGATAATGAAGTAGCTTTAGAGCATCTGCTCTTAACTTTAATGTTTTTGCCATTCGAGGTCGACGAGCAGAAAAGGTTTTTCCGAATACTTTCTCTAACATTTCTTGTGTCTTTTCATATTCTTCCGTGACTGTTTTCATGAAAAGCTTTCGTATCTTATCTTCTTTTACCAATTCAGAATAAGCGGTCATAATTTCTAGGTCGGCACTATAAACACTCGTTTCAACATTCGTTAAAAGATAATTTAAAAAGGCCCAGCCTTTCACATTACCAACAAGACTCTTAAATTCATCACTCTGATGATCATGTAGATCTTGAAGTGCAGATCCAACCCCATACCAGCCTGGGACATAAAATCGTGCTTGATTCCAACTAAAGACCCAAGGAATAGCACGTAAATCTCCTAATGTTCTGGATCCAGTTCGCCGTGATGGTCGCGATCCAATACTACTATTTTCAAGAGCATCAATGGGAGTGGCTTGTCCGTAAAAGGTCATAAAACCATCCATCTCGAGAAACTCTCGAAAGGCCGTCCGACTCTTAGAACAGAGCCGATTCAATGTTTTATCGAGTCCGTAGTTTTTTAATTTCGTAAAACGATGACGAACTGTTTGTGCCGTTGCACCAGCCGTTAAAAGTTCGAGATTATGAGTCGCCGTAATTAAGTTGGCATATTTTTGTGCAACCGTTTCCCCCTGTTCTGTCACACGAAAATCCCCTTCAATCGAATTTTTTGGCAAAGATTCTAAAAACCAATGCGTCGGACCTGCCCCACGACTAATTGTACCTCCACGTCCATGGAAAAAGCGAATATTCACTTTGGCTTTACGCCCCGCTTGAGTAATTAACTCTTGTGCACGATGAAGCTCCCACTGAGCGGCTAATATTCCACTTTCTTTATTACTATCGCTATACCCAATCATGATCTGTTGACTCGGAAGGGGACGATTTCTTCCGGATGTTTTATTATCGAGCAAGAGCTGCGACTTTAAACTTCTCACCACCACAGGATGAGCAAGATAACGCTTCACAATTTGCTCGCTGGCCCTGAGATCATCGACGGTTTCAAAAAGGGGGACTACTGGTAATTTACAGAGTAATCCCTCTTCCGTCTGCTCTGTTAGACCGGCCTCCCGAGCCAAGACATAAACAACCAGTAGATCCGATAGTCGTCGAGTCATACTCACGATCAAAGCCCCTATTCCCTCTTGTCCATGGAGTTTTATTTGATCGTAAAGGACTCGATAACAGCTCAAAACGGCATCGGCTTCTTTGCCAATCGATGACTCCCCATGGGTAAACGGTCGAGAAGATTTTAACTCCTCGTTCAAAAACTTAATCCGCTTCTCTTCTGACCATGCTAAAAATCCTTTTCCATTCATTCCTGCGGCATCCATCAACTGACTTAACGCAAAATCATGAAATTGACTGTTTTGTCGTATATCTAATTGTGCTGAATGAAATCCAAAAACCTCCAAAAGTCTTAAGACCGGTCTGACATCTGACTCCGCCACTCGAGTGGCTCCGACATCGACTAAGGAACGATAGAGGGCCTGCAAATCGTGACTCATTTGCTCAGGATAAGCGTAGGACCACTTGCGCTCCATAATCTCGATACGATTCCCACTGACTCTTTCTAGAGGAAGTTTTGATTGAATGAGAAGGGCAAACTGTCTCCACGGTTCCTCAGGATGAAGTCCCATTAAACGCCCTGCACTCTCGCCAATCTCCTCCGCCATTCGGGAAATC
Organism: Akkermansia muciniphila; assembly: GCA_945883905.1. Classification (GTDB taxonomy): domain Bacteria; phylum Verrucomicrobiota; class Verrucomicrobiia; order Methylacidiphilales; family CAMAQI01; genus CAMAQI01. Next base: position 2,371 of record CAMCYL010000006.1, read on the forward strand.
ACTGTTGTCATTTCCAAAGAAGGTTTTTGAACAAAATGAGAAAGACTTAAACGCTCTATCACTAAATCCATTTGTTGATGAAGTACAAACAACGCATTTAAACGCAGCTCCTTAAAGGTCTCACGAGTGATCTCGGCAGTCACAAAGGGATGTCCATCCCGATCACCACCAACCCATGTTCCGAATTGAATCATCGGAAGGTTTTGCCAATTGGCAAAAGAATCTCGTTTATAGCCAGCATTTTCCCAAGCTTGAACTAAACGTAAATCTAACATCGGCAAAACTTTTGGAAAAACATTTTTGAGGTAGTGAATTACATTTCGACGCTCCTCCGAAACCTCCGGCTTACGGACTAAAATCTCTCCTGTTCTCCAAAGTCGCTCAAGTGAGGATTTAACCTCCTCCTTGATTTGCTCCTGCTCAAAAGGAGTCCACATGGAATTCTCTCGCTTCACTAACAACTGATAGATCGCACGATGTTGCTCAAGAACGGAGGATCGCTTTGCCTCTGTCGGATGGGCGGTCAAAACAGTCTCAACTCTGACGTTCGATAAAACAGAAAGAATTTGCTCCTCCGTGATTTTCCCCTCTTTGAAACGACGGAGTTCATAGCCCCAGAGTCCCGGCTCTTCAAATAGTCCTAATGTCGTTTCACGCAATCGTCGAGTCTGTGCAGAGGCATTTTCCTCCACCATATTTAAGAGTTGAAAAGCCATCGAATAGATTTGTCCGACACGCTCAGGAAATCGAGTGACCGATGAAGGATCTAATTCCGATTTCCAAGGCAGATAACGGGAAAGATGTTTTTCGCCACACTCCGTGAGAACCTCTTCCAAGCAATCTAAAAGAAAAAATAAGTCTCGATCTACCTTACTAAAGCCCAACCCCAAAAAATCGGGATTTATTTTTGATTTTAATTCACTCATTTTGCTCTCTTTTTTGAATGAGCAGACACTATCAATACCCCTATGAATGACCAACAAAAAAACGCACAAAAATTTGAGCCATAATTACTTTAATTAATAATGCCATCGGAAAAAGCGTGGCATAAGCCAAAACAATTGGCGCACGATCCATTTTTTGAGAGGCAAAAGCTAAAGCGGCAGGTTGCGTATGAAGTCCACAACAGGAACCGACCCACATCTCTGGCGAGCGAAAACCAAAACGTCTTAATACAAAACACAAAACGATATGAGCAATCAGTGTAATGAGAATCACGGGCAGAATAAAATTAAAGCCATTTACAGATAAAACCTCCAAAAATCCGTTCCCCGCTTGCACCCCTACACATGTCAGAAAAAATAAAATTCCTAACTGCCGGAGGGCCATATTATTCGATTGCGGAATCAACCAAATCACCTTTCCCACTCTGCCCCACGCCCCAAGCAATAATCCCATAATAAGACAGCCTCCCGTCGAACCCAATTCAAATGAGTCCTCCATTCCCGGAAATGAAATAGGAATAGCCCCCAATCCGATTCCCATTACAATACCTAGTCCAAAGCTGACATATCCACTTTCGGATAGAATATTAATCGAATTTCCAAAAAGTTTTCGAACCTCTTTCTCGGTTTCTTTTAAGGAAATGACTCGGATTCTATCGCCTAATTGGAGAACACTTCCCTCTGTTACCTCGAGATCCATATCCCCCCGTCTCTGTCTCGTAATAATAGCTCCATATTTATCAAGTTTAATCTGACTAATCGGAATCCCAACAATTTCGGGATTTGAAACGTGATATCGATGAACCTCAAAGCCATGCATTTCATCAACTAAGTCAATATCTGCTATTTTTCCCACTGCCTCGGCTGCTTTCGCAATATTTTCCGGTCGTCCAACGGCCACAAAATAACTTCCTAAATCGAGAGGAAGATTCACATGCGTCATTAACGTCAGAGCACCATCGATGGGCTGATAACGAGTCATTTTAATCAAATATTTTTTTTCAATTATTTCAGCAGTCCAATTAGAAAATCCGACTGGGGAATTTAAAATTTGCAACGTTTGTGCAGGATAAATAAAGTTAGGTTGCTTTCCTGAAATCGACCTTCCTTTTCTCCAACACATTAAAAACTCAAGGAATACAAGCAAGGTCACTACCGATATCGGGTAAGCGATTCCAAATCCTTGAACTAATGATTTATGTTTTGAGGACTCCCCCAGATCTTTAAGCAGATCCGCCGCTGCCGCCAACGCAGGAGTAGAAGTCAAAGAGCCACAAAAAATTCCAACCCAAATGATCGAATCTCCAAAGTAAAAGTGGGCAAAGATCAGACAGACCAGAAAAGAGGCACATAAACCCAAAATCAATGCGGCGATGCACTTTAATCCCTGTATTTTAAAGTTTTGAAAGAAACCGGGTCCCGACTCAAGCCCAACACAATACACAAATAAGGCTAAACCTAAGGAGGAAAGAAATGGTGGAAACTCAAAACGAGAATCCCACATCCCAAACCCTAATCCAACAAACAAGACTGAAGCGACCCCCAATCGAAAACGCCCCCCCCAATTGATTTCACCCAAAGAATATCCAAGGGCAATAATTAAAAATAATCGTGCTAAAAGGTTGTCGACCAGGAAAACTCGAGCCCATTCGATCAAATCGTAGATTGCCATAAAACTGATCATAAGTGATTTTTTATTAAGAGGCGAGAGCCCGATCTCCCCTCCTCGCTTTCAAAGAACATCTCTCCGATGACTTTTCTCCAAAACTCCCGATCCTTTGCATGGATAATCAAAAGCAATCTCTGTTCCGACTTCCAAGAAACAAGAAACTTATCAAAATCAAGATATTGTTCTCTTCCAATCTCATACTTTCTCGTTGCATACTCCGCAAAAGGATTGGCTCTTACAAAAAATATTTTTTCCTCAAGATAATAAAAAAGACTTGAAGAAATGGGGGCGACTCCATCGACAATGACGGCGGTGTGAGGAATTAAAGAAATATAAAGAGCCGTTTTTTTTAATGAAAAAGAGTCGGACAAAATCCGAACCCCTTTTGAAGTTCCCCATAAGGGTCCTAGCATTGCAATGATAAAAGCAATCAGAATTAAAGAATTTTTTTGTTTTCTGACGAGATAAACCCCACTCATTCCACCGATTAAAAGTGTGATCGCAGAAATAAAAAATAGCGATCTCATTTCAGTCGGAAGTTGAAATAAAATAGAAAACAAATGATCGGTCGAATCAGATCGAAGGGCATTATTTATATTGCCACTCCAAATAGATCCCAGGACGAAAAGAGAGACGCCGAGTCCAAAAAAAATCCAAAAAGGAAAAGCCAACCAAACCGATCGATCCCTTGAATGAAGACCGACAACCGCTAAAATTGAAAAGGAGAACCATGAAGCCATACTATAATAATCTTGTCGGGCAGAAAATAAGGTACTCACCAAAATGACCCCAGGAACGATCAAGAGCAGTTTTTGAGTCTGTTTCTGATCATCACGATCCTGGCTCTTTCTCCATTTCTGTAACGCATGCGGGGTCAATAAAAGAATCGGAAAAAGAAGAAACAGATGTTGAAGTAAATAATGAAAAAGAGAAACTTGTGAATAAGTTAATGGAAAACGAAAATTGAGGGCATGACCCATTTGTTCGTTCCAAAGATTATCCAGGATATATCCTGGATACTTTAACTCAACGGCAACATACCATGGTAAAGTAATCACTAAAAAAAGAATTAAATTTCTTAAACGCCAAAATCCACTCCAAGCCTCCGGTTGAAAAAGCGACATCGCACGCGCAATTCCTAAAACGGTTAAAGGCCAAAAAAGGCCGTGAAACCCTTTTGCAAATGAAGCACAAGCCATCATGACCCATCCAAGAGTCCACCATCGAAGACGTGCAGAATAAGTAACCGCAAGTAGGGCCTTAATAGAGGCCCAAAATGTCATCGCGATAAAAAAGGAGAACACTATTTCGGGCATCACCATTCTCCCAAAAATAAAGAGTCCAAAACTCAATCCTAAAACGGTCGTCGCCATTAACGCACGAAAGGGATCCATGATCTCCACTCCGATTGCATAGGTCGTTAAAAGCAATCCCAGGATCATAACTATAAAAGGAACTCGCATTGCATATTCATCGTTTTTTATGAATGAAGCAGAGAGTTTCATTAGCCAATAAGTAAGCGGAGGCTTTTGAAGTCGAGGGATTCCATTATTTGTCGGAATCTCTAGATAAGACTCCATCGCTCTCACGGCACCCGCGTATTGTCCTTCGGTCTCATCATAAATCGGGGTCTCTCGGATCGATAAAAAGTAAAAGAGTGCAAATCCACTCAGCAAAAGCACTATTTTAATGAAGTTAAAATTCACAGCCGTCCAAAACATCGATCAAAGTGCTCGATCAAGCGAGTCCCCTTTTGACGAAAACTCTCCGCCCCCAGAAGATCCCCTCTTCCCTCCGATTCTTGAGCGAGTGTAAATAAATATTCCGGGTAACGAGAAAGGAGCAACTTTGGATTCCTTAACAATTTTGAGCGCTCCAACCACTTCGCTTGGAATCGTTTGGTATTGCGAGCGTGAATATCAAAAATCGATTCCTGATGATCAAAGTATCGAACCACCTTATTCGCCTTGATCGTTCCGCTCCACTCATGATCATATTCGCTCGTCGGAGCAATCCAACATTCCAACCCTTTTTCACGACATTGGAGCCCTAAATCCCACTCCTCAAAATAACAGGGGGTATAGTCATCCTCAAAAAGAAGATCTCCACTGACAAAATGGGATCGTTTGACCGCAAAGAAAAAACCGGAGATAGCATCGACTTGAAGCGGTCGAGAGCTCATTCCTTGATCGAAATATTGATAATCGGTAGAGCCAAAGAAATTCACAAAGGAACCTTGAGGCCCTGCCACCGCCGCTTTTTCAATCCGTTGCAGTGTTCTTTCAATAACGGGTATCGATTTCGGACGAAAATGAAGATCCGCATTAATCACAAATACAGTAGGAGTTTCGCTTAAATGAATCCCGACATTCCAAGCGCGGGCGACGCCGATATTTTGACTTAAAGTTGCCGCTAAAGTCACACGTGGATGCTTCGCATAGCTCGCCGCCATTTTCTCGGAGTTAAAGACCACAATCACATTGCCTTCCACCGATTCTAAATCCTTCAACAATGTTTCAATATTAAAGGGACTCGCTGGGGATTTATCAAGCACCGGAATCACAAAGGAGCGTTGAGGTCGCGAGGAAAGAACTGCTCCTCGCCATGGACTCTCCCCTAAAAAATAAGTGTCCTTCAGACCCAAAGAGCGATCACGCCACTGACGTGCATCGGGAGTTGAAACCGTTTCACCAAGGAGTACCTCTAGAAGCGCCGTCGCACGGTGATCGTACGTATGCGCACGCAAAACCTTCTCACGACCCGAGGCCGCAATTCTCTCCCGTTCCACCTCATTTTTCAAATAATAACCGATTTGATCTAAAAGATTATCCGAATGATAAATTCCTAGATCCTCCCCAGGGGCAAATAATTCTGACAGCCCCGAAGCGACCCCGGGGTCATCCGTTAAAAGAAATGAGCCTGAAGCCATTGCCTCAAATACCCGCATATTCAAATCGTTTCGTACGCAATTATTAAAAACAATTTTAGAATGCGAAAAAACTTCCGACATCTCCGTTAAAAAACAACGACGAACGTGGAGAGGATAGTTCGATTTAATTTTCTCAAGCAAAGCACTCCGTGGATGTCCCTCTGCGATCGATCCAACAAATCCAACCTCAAACTCTTTCCCTCCCTTTTTCTGACCATGAATCTCCGGATCACATCCCAAGGGAAGCCAATGGACATTTTGAATCCCTGCTGATTGAAAAGCGTGGAGATACTCACGTTGAGCAATAAAAACAAGATCAAATTGCTTCGCCCACTCTAAATGCCACGTTAAATTAATATGGGAATCGATCAAATAACAGACTCGAGGGCACGGGAGTTTGTCCATATTTTGAGGAAAATGTCCATAAACAGATTCGATCCACAAAAAGAAATCAGGCCGTAAATCTTCTGGCGTTTGATGATAAAGTGACCCCACATCATACTCATAAGGGAGCGGAATATCATGATCAACCACCGGCGATCCCATGTTTTGAAGATTCCAGCTCTCGATCACAAACTCATCAATTTTTGGACCTAGCGTCGTCACCTTCATTAGTTTTCGAAAAGCTCTTTCAAAATAGACCGCAGTCGTTACTGGATAGGAGACGTAGGAGAGCCAAAGTCGATGTGAAGTAAAATCCATATTACAAACTCTTTGCGAATTTTTCTTTCAAAATTTTCTCAACGTGAGGAGTCACAAAACTCGAAAAATCTCCTCCTAATTTAGCCACCTCGCGAACAATCGAACTGCTTAAATAGGTATAACTTTCTCTCGGCATTAAAAAAATAGTCTCCACATCTTTACGAAGCTTTCGATTCATCAGAGCCATCTGGAATTCAAATTCAAAATCAGAGACAGCTCGAAGCCCCCGTATAATCGCACAAGCACCCTGCGACTGAACAAAATCAACCAACAATCCGTTGAACGAGATCACTTCAGGGGGGTTTTCAAAACCTTTTACCGATTCCAAGGCTAGCGCCACTCGCTCCTCCACTGAAAATAAAGGGGCCTTTCCGGTATTCGCCGCAACTGCGATCACGACCTTATCAAAAAGCCGTTGAGCCCGCTCAAGCACATCTAGATGTCCTTTGGTAATCGGGTCAAAGGTCCCAGGATAAACGGCAATTCTCATAAGCCTTCAATTTTCCATATAGAAGTTGCCACTTTCGCTAACTTTCTCTGTCTCTCTTCGATGATGCTAGGAGTCCATTCATCGTATTTAAGTTCAGATGTTAATTTATACTCGCTTAATAAATATTTTTCTTTCTTTTCATTAAAAGAAAGATTTGAGCATTCTCGATTTGATTTAGGCTCTAAAAGGAGATAATTCCCTAATCGAGAGGTGTAATTTAATGCTTTTTCAGAACTAAAATCTTTAAGCCAACTTTCATCTGGATTTTCTGGAAGAACATGCTCAATCGATGCTGAGTGATTCTCATAACTATAGGTTTGTTGATACATTTGTCGATTGATTTCAAAAAGAATATATCGAACAAGCTTTGGATAAGAACGACTCGAAATCTCTTTTTTAGAAAACGATTCCACAAACTCGTCATCAGGTACATACAACGGCTTCAATGCTGCAATCACTTGCCGAGAACTAGTATATTCATTTTTAAAAACATTTAAGGCAATTTGATTATAAATATCTTCAATTTTATTAGTGCTTTTTTCACAAATGACATGATAACGGAAAGATAGAATATCGAGTGCTTTTAAAATTGCGCCCGTCTCCTCAAAGGTCAACCGATTATAGGCCGCAAAAATAAGAGGCCTATACTGAGTTACTCGATACATTTTTAGTCTACGTGCCGACTCATGAACCTTAGGATCATTAAAAAAATCAGGCATTGGATCATCTAAAGCGAGATGAATTAATGAAACCTTTTCTAATCCTTCAATTAAATCAAACGCTTCAGAAGGTGATTTATAAGACTCCTTAATCGTCTTATAGACCCTATCCCGTCTTACTAATTGCATGCGACTATTTAAATAATGCCTTAAAAAAGCAGTACTCTCTTTTGAGGGAATACTATTAAAAATTCTGTCCCAACGTACCAATGCAGAACAAATCTGAGATTCTCCTGCCTGACTCACCACCGAAAGTAAATAGTTTTTTAGTAAATCTCCAGCAGTTAGCTCGACCCCTCTTGCATTTAAAGTTTCAAAAAAGGCATAAGCTGAGACTTCATCTTCAACAGAAATTACAACAAATACGACATTCACCGCAAAAAAATCATAAAGATAGGCAGAAATTTTTTCGGCTCTTAAATTTAAATCACTTATTTTTGAAAACTTTTCTTTAATTTTAATCTCAAAAAATTCAATCGCTTCCCACAAAAGTTTATCAGCACCTTTTAAAGCTGCTTTATGGACAATCGGATCTTTAAGATTTACAAGATAGGATTCATAAAATGGATTATCCCTTTTATTTAAAAACAACCTAGGCTCTTGCCTCAATGAAACTGGATTTTGAGATCCAAGCAATGAATCTCTAAGTTTCGTCCATCGTTTTCCCTCTTCTTTAGTACCTAAATACTCTTCTTCCGTTTTTTTTAAAAATCGCAGTGCCGAAATCACAAGCAATGAAAGTGTTACTAACCTTTGTTGTCCGTCAATAATTTGAAAAAGATGATGAGATTTTTGAACAAGAACAATCGATCCCATATAGTGAGGTTTCCTACTTGTCTCCGCCTCCTCCAAATCCAGCCACAAATCCTCCCAATGCTCTAACCTCCAAGAATAATCGCGTTGATAAGCAGGAATTTCATATCTTTTACCATTTGAAAAGACCTCACCAATACTTAAATATTTGGGAGTTAAAGTATGATTGTTCATTTTTCTTCCCTTTGTCTTTCAATCACCGCTCCCACCGAGCGTAATTTCTCATCTATTTTTTCATATCCACGATCAATATGATAAACCCGATTCACCGTGGTGACCCCTTTCGCCACCAACCCCGCAAGGACCAGAGCGGCTGAAGCACGTAAATCGGAAGCCATCACCGGAGCTCCTCCCAAATGATCAACCCCATGAATAATCGCAGTACTGCCCTCAAGATCGATTTTCGCTCCCATCCGTTTAAGCTCACTTAAATGCATGTATCGATTTGGAAAAACTTTTTCTGCGATGACGCTGATCCCAGGTACCACACTCATCAAGGCACAAAATTGAGCCTGCATATCCGTTGGAAAACCGGGATAGGTTTCGGTGATCACTTCAATAGATTTTAAAGAACCTTTAGCACGAATCTGCATCTCCGTTCCCTCCACTAAAATCTCAGCTCCCGCCTGTTTTAAGGAGTGAATCACCGCACCCAGATGCTCATGAGTAAGGTGGGTCAATCGCAAATCACCCCCAGAAATTAAAGCCCCTACCATGAATGTTCCCGCTTCAATTCGATCCGGAATCACATGATGCTCAACTCCACGAAGGGATTTAACCCCTTCAATTTCAATTCGACGGGTTCCCTGACCTTGTATTTTGGCTCCCATCTTGATTAAAAAATCGGCAAGATCACGAACTTCAGGCTCACAGGCGGCACTTTCAATGATCGTTTTCCCTTTTGCACGTGTCGCGGCCATCATGATATTATCAGTCCCTAACACCGTTGATCCGAACTTACCGCCCAAAAAAACCTCGGCACCGATTAACTCTGGAGCCGAAGCGATCACGTTTCCCTCCTCCACCTCAATTTGTGCCCCTAAAGCCTCAAGTCCCTTCAAATGAAGATCAATCGGACGATCTCCAATCACGCATCCTCCGGGGAGAGAAATTGTCGCTCGGCCTAATCGAGCCAACAACGGTCCCAAGACACAAATCGAAGCGCGCATCTTACGAACAAGATCATAGGAAGTTTCGGAATGAATATCGGCCGCACAGACACGTACAATTCCATTTTCAAAGGTCACCTCTGCGCCTAAATGCTGCAAAATCTGCAACATGTAACGAATGTCACTTAAATTTGGCACATTATGAATAATACATGGATCAGGAGTTAACAGAGTTGCAGCCAATATCGGTAAAGCCGAATTTTTAGAACCGCTGATTCTTAATGTCCCACGAAGTGGGTTTCCCCCATGTACCACAAATTTATCCATACGCCTCTTATATCACACGGGGTTCACCACTTTAACAAGACGGAAATCAAATCGACTTTCAGAAAAGTTTATTGATCGGGTGGGCTTAATATTTCTTTGCATTTTTCAGATGATAGGTTATGTTAAATCATTACAAAAGAAAGGGGGTGAAATCAAAATGATCAAAAATATTACTTCACGTATCAAATCCTTAGTTCCTCGTAACAAAAAAGGGCAAACTCTTGTTGAATATGCATTAATTCTTGCATTTATCTCGATTGTCGCAATCGTCGTTCTACAAGCAGTTGGAACTCAAGTTAAGAGTAAATTCTCTCAAATTAGCTCAGCACTCTCTGCTAGCTAATATCAGACTTATTATAAAACCACAGAGGATTTACCCCTCTGTGGTTTTTTTATTTTAAAAAGTAAAAGGAGGTGATATTTAATGATTAAAACTGTATTTTTAAAATTAAAATGCCTCTCTATGAATAAAAAAGGACAAACCTTAGTCGAATACGCATTAATTCTAGCGTTTATTGCAATCGTGGCAGTCGTTGTTCTTCAATCTCTCGGAACTCAATTAAAGAGCAAATTCTCTCAAATAAGCTCTGGGCTACAAGCCTCGTAGTTCCTATTTCTCGATCCTTATTCCTATCTAAAAAACCACAGAGAATTTAGATCTCTGTGGTTTTTTTATACCCAGCAAGAAAAAAACAATGGCTGGATTTAGGTTTATTTCAAAATAGACTCAATCTCATTCGAGAGCTCTTCCGCAGAGGGGAGATGATGGGTCCCTAACCCTAATCCAAGGCAATACTCCTTTAAAAAAGGATCTGATGTGATTTTCTGGATAATCTTTTTTTGAGCCCCTGCATAAATTTGTTGAACTCTTTGTTTGCTGATCCCAAAAAGAGTCCCCATTAATCCAAAAGAAATCGGAATGTCCGTTGCAAGATGGGTTGCCGTTAAACAAATTCCTCTAGCGAAATAAAGACATCCTCTGTTTTCAATTTCAGTACTCTTCTCCCCGCAATCTTTGGTCTCGATACAAAGACAAAGTCTTTGATCCCCTAAAAAATCACCAGGGGCTACCTCCATACCAAAAAGATAAAGGAGCTCTTGATTCCACCGTTTTTGAAGATTTTTAGGCCATTCAGCAATCGGTTTTTTAAGATAAATCCAACGTCCTTCAGACTCGAACATAGGAACTTTTTCAGTCGGCTTTCGATCTGAAAAACCAATCCACTCTCCTAGGTTCTCACTCACCTTTTCCCCCTTGAGTGAAATTTCTTCGTTTGCTTAAATTTAAAAGGGTTTCAAATGACTTCTGACTCCGCTCCAAGTAATGAGAAACTGAATCCGTAGTGGCGATCTCCTTTGGTTGGAGAAGCTTTGCCGTCAACGTCTGTTTTAAAAGCTCTCGGTCAGAATGATTTAATGCGGCCCCTAATCGCGATTCATAAATCGAGATAGACTCCTCAACTCTTTTTTGAATCGACTGTAACCCCTGAGCAATCTGCCTTTCCTCACCCTCAAAATTCAGGGGATCTATCGGAATCCGTGAAAGATTCATCAAAAGAGAGGCAACATCCTCTGACGTAAAGGGCTTTCCTCGGGGATTGAGATAATCCATATCTCAAATACTCTACTAAAGTTTTAAACGAGGAGCGTCTTTCCAAAGACTCTCTAATCCGTAAAATCCTCGGCGTTCTTGTAAAAAGAGATGGACCATAACATCCCCATAATCAACGACGATCCATTTACTCGCAGGAAATCCATCGATTCTTGGATTACGATCAAGAACCTCTCGTACCTCTTTTTCAAGATAGTTAGCAATCGCCTTAAGCTGCGGCTCTGACTCAGCAGAAATAATCACAAAAAAATAAGTCGGTCCTTCAATCTTTCGTAAATCGAGAACAACAGGGTCCACTGCTTTTTTATCTTCTGCCAATTTTGCACAAAGTTTTGCGAGTTTCAAAGAGTCTAAAGTAGATGACATACGGTTTGACCTCTTGATTAACACTGAATTAAGGAAGGAAAAGAGAAATCGACTTAGATTTCATAAAAAAGGACAACAGAAACAGAGTAGCCGTGGGCATAGCTTCTCTCCCCAACGGGTCCAATCTCTCCGTTTCCAAAAAATCCGGCCAGTGAAATCCCTGGAAAGATCTGATCCACCATCTGTGCATCATGGTGGGGTGACTTAAATAACTTCTCTCCTCTCCCAGTGCAGGTGCAGATCAATGCGCCAAAAGGAGTGCACCCCCCCAAGTCCTCCTCTGCTTTCGTGAGGAGATGACGAAAATCATCTGAGGCTGTTTGAGCATCTCTCAATTGGTACTGAAGGGTTTGTCCTACACGTGGAAAGGCTCCGATCGAAACGGCACCAGTTTTGGGATCTGCCCCAAAAATATTTCTGATTAGAAAATCTCCACTCTTAAACTCCTCCACATACTCGCTCATTGCGAGTCCTGCAAAAATATGACCTTGAGCGATTTTTTTATCGGCCTTCGGAAGTTCCTCATAAACGGTATTTAAAACCTCAAGAGCCGGTCGTGAGCCTAAGGAGTAGAGTATATTTTCATTCACTTTCGTAATCGTCAACGGCTCACCGATTGGACGACATCCTTGAGAAACCAAACATTGAACCCCAAAATCTCCATCCAATGCCAAAGCAATCGCTCCTGAAATTACCTTATCATTATGAAAAACAGTCGCCTTCTGCTCTTGCGGATCACCACTGGCTAATCCCCCAAACAGCGGAACTCCAGGATAAGCCTGTCCCCATTCCTCCAGCCAATCTTCGATCGGAAATTGGAAAGGATTGATCAACGTCATCCATAATTTTACCTCCTCAGGATTCACTTTTGCCCATTGAGCCCATGTCTTCGGTTGATCTATTTTCTGAAAACAATCGGCCTCAATTTCAATGGGAATTACGCTAACCCCTGGCATCGAAAAAAACATCATCGAAAAGCCAGGAACCCCCTCGATCTCTGCGGTTCTTCCCACAAGCCCCCACGCTGAAGCTCCAATCAGAACAGGGACATGTCCATGCACTCGTATTACCTCAATAAAATCGTGCAGGTGATCCATATAATGGGGGGTCGCAAAAACAACTGCAAAGGTCGGGTTTTGACCTAGTTCGGTTCGTAACATGGCGGCTGCTTTTTGAACGATCGATTCCTGATAATATCCGGTTACGATCGTACTCGCTGAAGAAAAACGATTCATTTGAATGAAACTTATAATGCAGAAATTGGAGTTCGTCCAGTGTGACTCATCGAAGTTAAACACTACCGTCCAAAATAAAATTTAATTTCACAGGGGAAATGGTGGAGGGGGATTGAAATCCTAAAGCAGTTCTCGCGCAACGCCGCTACGCCGCCACGTCAGAGGGAGAGGATCGTGAGCTCTTTCCTTTCGGCGCCTCCCGAGAATCTCTCCCGTTTCTTTGAAAAAAGGATTTTCAAAAAACGATCAAGTTTCTCTGGAGGGGCTCGGTTTAACCTCTCCTCGGAAAGAGCTCACGATCCTCTCAATGGTAAATTCTCGGATTATTTTTGTATGAAGGGGGGAAAGTTCTGACCCCAAGAGCGTAAGCGATAGATCCCTGTTTTTAAAAAGGGATCGAAAGCTCGTTTTCGAGAACTTTTTAAAAATAGGGAGGAGGCTCGAAAGAGCCGTGGTCAGAACGAGGGGGGGGAGTAGGGATTTAACGTCGCGTCGTGGCGTCGTTGCGAGAGACAGTGTATTTAAGTTTTTTTTAGCTGGACACTAATGGAACGCAGAGAGGGAGTGAGATCTATTTTTCTGATTTCGCAGACTTCCTTAGAGATTTCTTAATCTTCCTTACGGAAGGATCTAGAACCGAAAATTAAGAAGTCAGCGACTCTTCGACTCTCTTGGATACAAAAACCCCATCCCCTCTTTCGTTTGAATCTAAACGATGTAATGAACGAAGGGCCTTCTTCCAACTCCCAAAAAAACGCGGCTTACAGATCGCCGAAAAAAGCGCAGAATTAATCGCCTTCATCTCGCTCCCCTTCATCTTTGGATTGGCCTGAATGAACGGTCTAATTTGATCTAAAATCGATTCATGCGTCCAACGTTGTCGACGGCGAACTGTAGAATAATCAATGCCCGCATCACTCACCGCTTTCTCCCACGTTCCAAAACGTCGGCGCGCCGTTGCAATGAGGGTATTCGAAGAATCATCCATCCTCTTTGAACTCAGATCCACGCCCCGAGCGTGTAACATCTTAATTTCATCGATAATGATCTGATCATCCCATGAACGATAGCGATAGATCTCTTGTGTCGGTAGCCCCGCCGACTCCAACGCCTTTCTCCAAGATCCAAAATGTTGAGCTCGAATCGCCGCATAAACCGTCGGTGCATATTGACTTAAAGAGAGGGATCGAAAGGAGAGATCAACTCCCTCACGATAAAGTTTTTGAATCGTCTCAACGATCTTCTCGTTGGACCACTTATTGTATCGTCTCACCTCGTCATAAGAAAAACCGGACTCCTTCACCGCCTCTTTCCATCCCCCAAAATAACGCATTCCCGCAGCCAACAACTCTTGATAAGTTTTTCGAATGTGATGCGAATACAACGGTTCCCCTTCACTATGAAGTCGTTGTATTTCTTGTGTGATAATTTCTTTCGACCAATTGAGGTTTTTTCGATTTTTCATAGTTATTTTTTCTGTTAGGCGATAGGAACTATTAGCGCCTATTTTAAGATTGTCAAATGGCAGTCTTGTGAATTTTTTTTCTTAATGGTAAAAAAAGGCAATTACACTCTATTTATAAAATCTCAAGATCCTTAAAAAAAAGGACTTACAGCTTATTTTAAAAATATTCGATCCAATACCTTTAAAGTCGTGATTTCCTTCATACAAGCCATCGAAATCGCTTGATAACACTCTCTTTTAAGACAAGGAGAACAAGCCACAGAGGATTGTATCACCTCAACCTTTTCTCCCACGGGGGCTGTTTTTCTGGGGTCAGTGGCTCCAAACAAGCTGATCGTCCTAACCCCCAAAGCGGCCGCTAAATGAGCTGGTCCGGAGTCCGTACTCAAAACAAGTCGACTCTCTTTTAAAACTTTCATACTTTGTTTTAAGTCCAATTGTCCACGAAGATCGATAACATTCTCCCCTTCACAAGGAAACCACGGTCCATTTCCAATGAAGACGCACGGTTCGGGCAGTAATTTTCGTGCTAACTCCTCATAGTTGCGCCAAGGCCATAACTTACTTTTCCATCGCGTATAGGGATGAAACACAAGATAGGAGGAACAATGCTGAAGGACGTTTGGAAGCTCAACAGAGGTCTGTAATCGAAACAACAAAGGATCGTAGACAATTTTCAAATGATCCAAGACCTGCAAATATCGCGCAGCCGCATGAACAGCCGAATCCTGTACCACTTCGTTATAAAAAAACCGAGCTCCCTCTCGGGCCGAGGCTAAACCAATTTTTCGTTTCGCCCCAGCCAACCAAGTCAAAGCCCCACTCCGAAACAACCCCTGAAGATCGATACTCATATCATATTTATTTTCCCGAAACCATCGCCAAAGGGGAAGAAGATCTTCTCCTCCTAACGACCAAGAAAGTTGCGGTTTTTGAATCGAAAGAATATGATCAATATCCGGATGTCCCTCCAACAACTCGCCGTAAGGACTAAAAACAAGCCAATCAATTTGCGCCTCCGGATAATGTCGTCGTAAATGACAGAGAACAGGCAGGGCTTGAACAACATCACCCAAAGAACTGGGCTTGATGAGAAGAATTTTCATCAAGTCGCACTCGCAAGCCGCTCCGCAAGACGGGGAGGAAGACCTGCCATCAAGATTTTATTTTGAGCTCGAGCAAGATCATAAGGAAGACGACGCAATTCAATAGAATGATCCTCGGTATCGTAAACGACATAGGCAGCGCGCCAATCCCCATCTCGAGGCTGCCCTACGCTCCCCACATTGATGAAATATTTGCGCTCTGGCTCGAGTTTGAATTTTCGATAACTAAATTCAGAAACCTGATCTTTCTCTAAGATGTAAACCCGTGGGACATGCGTATGCCCATAAAAACAAAGATTCGTCTTTTGATGCTTAAAACTCGCATAGGCATCTTCGGTCTGAAAAATATAATTCCACCCATTGGGACGTTCCAAGGTCGCATGGACAATGGTAAAATCTTGGATCGGGCGATGATACGGCAGGGCTCTTAAGAAATCTTTTCCCTCTTTTGTTAACTGTGACCGCGTATAATCCATCGATACTTGAGCAAGATCATTAAAATGACTGGTATCAGAGGTTTCACAAGCCTCCTCATCATGATTTCCTTTAACGATTGGACATCCTAACGCCTTGACGATCTCCAAACACTCTCGCGGATTCGCATTATAACCAACAACATCCCCAATGCACAAGGTATGGGTCACGCCAGTCGTCTGCATGTCCTCTAACACAGCCTCAAAGGCCTCTAAATTACTATGGATATCTCCAAAAATCCCGTATCTCATTTTTACCAGTCAACCGTTTCCATAAAAAAATTCCAAAAGGTTCTCTGAAACTCTTTTCAGGGAAGCGGCTTTAGGGGAGAAATCATAGAGTCTTTTTCTAGTTTAAGCAATCGTTTCTCAATGAGGGTCCGATCCGCCGGATTTGAACTCCTCTCAAGCAGATCGTTCCAATACTCAAGTGCCCTCGCTCGATCTCCTTGCTTTTCAAGCGCATAGCCCGCCAATCGCGCCACATAACCTGGAGCCCCCTCAAGGTGAGAGGCCCTTAAAAAACAATCATAGGCAGCACCAAAGTCGTGCCGTCGCTCCTGATGCAATAATCCTAATTGCAACCAAATCTTGAAATGATTCGGATGATAACGGACCCCCTCCTCCAATAAACTCCTTCCCTGTTCAATCCAATAAAGCTCCCGTTCATGTCGCTTCTCCATTTGACTCTCCAACCGATTATTCCGCTCCCCCAAAGAGGCATTCCAAGCCAAATGCCATGCCCCAATATCCCAAAATAAAAGAGATTCAGGCTGCATTCGTACCGCCATCCGAATGTTTTCATGAAGTCGACTCCATTGTCGACTCTCCCACGAGGTCGTCACTCTCAACCAAGCCAAATCAGCAACGACCGGACGCCACCCTCCTAATACCCCGCAAATCAATTGCTGTTCAAACCGATTCCCCCACGATAAAGAGGTCTTATTTTCTGGAGAGAGATTCATTCCCTCATAAAACAACTTTCCCCCGCCCCCCCATACGATCATCAAAATCAAAAGTACCCTCTTCATAGGTCTCATCGAAAATCACGCGATTCAAAGAGCCAAGTCGATAACCCTAAAATCCAAAATAAATTAAAAAAGGTATACCCAAAGGAAGGAATTAAAGAGCTCAAACCGGGACTCGCCCCCATCAATATCCGATCAGCCCCCTCATAAAAACTCATGTCCGGCAAGATCACCGTCATGAATCCCACCCCCCACTTCATCCCCACGGAGATTCCTTCCGAGCTCATCATCCACTCCCTTGCCGTCGATTGAAGATGCCCAATGACATAAATCATCAAGGAGGTAAAAATCGTAAATAAAGAGGAACTCGCAACGGTCGAAAATAAGATCGTAAATCCAACCATCAAAATGAGTTTAAAATAAAGAATCAACAGCGCCATTAAAAGTGCCGGATTCCAGATCTGATCTCTCAACCCTTGCAGCTCTTGTGCGGACAACGGATGGGTCGCATTCCCCACCGCGGCCTCGATGAGCCCCTTTTCCTGCAAGGCAAACAAACCGGCCGAAAGCACCCCTAAAATCAACAATGCAAGGAAAAGAATCCAACTCATTCCCAATCCTTTAGAAAAAAGATACTCCCATCGATCTATCGGCTTGGCTAAAATCGTAAAAATTGTTTTTTGCTCCAGATCATTGGAGATACTTTGAGCCGTCGCGATGATCGCCAAAAAAACGCCGAAAATACTCATTGTTCCATAACAAAAATCACGCGTAAATTTAATCTGCTCCTCAAAAGTTAATGCGGTAAATAAGGGTAAAGTCAAAAGCGTCAAGACCGCCGGAATTAAAATCAGATAAAGAACATTTTGTCGCAATAATTCTCGAACGATTAATCCAGTCAAGGTCGCAACCCGAAATCCTAAAGCTCTCATTTTGTATAGCTCCGAAAAAGTTTCTCCAACGATCCGGAGGAGGGAGTCATCTCCACAGAGGTCGCCCCAAAATCGGTCAATGCAGCCTTCACCCCTGCAAGTTGCTCCGAACTCAATCCCGTCACTTGTATCGTGGCACTCTTCTGTTCTTTTAATAAAGTCTCGATCGCTCCCTCAACGAGTTTTTTTCCCTGATACAAAATCGCTACTCGGTCCGCCAAGGTCTCCACTTGCTCTAACAAATGAGAGGTAAAAAGAATGGTTTTTCCGAGAGAACGTATTTTTGTCATCGCCTCCCTCATCCCATCCACTCCTTGAGGATCAAGCCCGGTCATCGGTTCATCGAACAAAAGAAGCTGGGGATCATGAATTAAGGCCTGACCAAGACTCACTCGCTGAATCATTCCCTTCGAATACGTATGAAGTGCTTTCTCCGCAAATGAACTCATTTGGGTCAGCTCCAAAATGATCTCAATGCGATCACGAAGCTGATGAGGAGAGAGACCGGAAAGCCCTCCGTAGGTCTCCAAAATCTCGCGACCGGTGAGATATTTCGGAAAATACGGATTTTCCGGAAGATATCCTAAATAGGATCGCGCCCCTCTCGTTCCCGCACGCTCTCCATGGATAAAAATAGATCCTTGCTTCGGCTTTAAAAATCCGAGGATTAATTTAAATAGCGTTGTTTTTCCTGAACCGTTCGGACCCAATAATGCAAAAATCTCTCCCGCCTTTAACTCAAGATTGAAACAATCAAGCGCGACCACTGACTTGCGATTCCAAGACAAGGAATATCGGGCTTGAAGATTTTGAATTTCCAACGGAGGAGAGAGGTTCATGAAATCGCTCTTAGTTTAACGGGGCCTCCCCTTTAAGTGCGAGATAAATTTCTCTCACTTTTTAAAACTGAATGGTTCGCTTTTACTTTTATCTCCGACTCAGCCTCACCGGCTCAAAGCTCATACGATGAATCGGCGTTGGACCCCACTTCTGAAGCGCGGCTAAATGAAAGGCGGTCCCATAGCCCTTATGCTTTTCCAATCCATAACCAGGATACTGCTCTGCTAACAATTCCATAGTCTCATCACGATGCTGCTTCGCAATAATAGAGGCGGCCGCAATCGAAGGAGAAATGGCATCCCCCCCCACAATCGTTTGAATCGGTACTCCTAACTTCGGATCTTGATTGCCATCCACAAGCGCAAAATCCGGCTTTTGCAAAAGCCCCTCAACCGCCCGCCGCATCGCCATAAAGGTCGCCTGAAGAATATTATGAAGGTCAATCTCCTCCACCGTTGCCTCCCCTAAAGCCCAAATCACCTCTGGATCCTCCCGAAGTTCAGTCGCTCTCTTTTTTCGCTTCGCCGCGGTGAGTTTCTTGGAATCATTCAACCCCTCTAAATGATATCCCCTCGGCAAAATCACCGCCGCCGCTACCACCGACCCCGCTAAAGGACCTCGTCCCACTTCATCCACCCCCGCAATTCGTATCAAACCTCGTACATAGAGCTCACTCTCATACTTCCATGATATCTCTGTCTTTAAATTCATCCTGATGACGATAAAAAGCTTTATTCCTTTCGAAAAGCGATAATTTTAAAATTGACTTAATTTTATATTTCGATATTTATCGAAATATGAAACTAAAAAAGATTGCGGATATCTTTAAAGCACTCTCCCACCCCCATCGCCTTGCTCTCTTCTTAAAGCTCTCCAAATGTTGTGAAAAAAATAATTGCGATGAAGCCACCTGCTCTCGTATTTGTGTGGGTGAATTGGGCAAAGGCCTAGGAATCTCTCCCTCCACTCTATCGCATCATCTCAAAGAACTTACTCGTGCCGGCCTGATCTCCACTCGTAAATCCGGCCAAAATATCGAATGCTGGGTCGCCGAAACCACCTTAAACGATCTTTCGCTATTCTTTATTCAAGCCAAACAACTAAAACCGTGACTCAACGATTCCTCTCATGTCCATAAAACCTTCCGTTCTTATTCTCTGTACCGGTAACTCCTGTCGGAGTCATCTTGCCGAAGGCATCCTACGAGAACTCGCCGGAGATCTCTTCGAAGTCTTCAGCGCAGGATCTGCCCCCGCGGGTTACGTTCACCCCAAAGCCATTCAAGTCATGCAAGAAATCGGCATTAATATTTCTCAGCATCGATCAAAATCAATGAATGAATTTCTAGATCAGAAGATCAATACGGTCATCACCGTCTGCGGAAATGCAGATCAGGCTTGCCCCCGCTTTCCGGGTCAACTTAATCGTTACCATTGGGGATTTCTCGATCCTGCCCATGCACAAGGAACGGAAGAGGAAGTGATCACTACTTTTCGTAAAGTCAGAGATGAAATTAAACTGGTATTGAATGCCTATGTCGCCGGCTACAAAGAGGGAAAAATAAAATGAATCTCAATGAACTTAAGTTAATTTTAACTCAACATTCAGGAAAAAAGATCCTCTTTCGTCTTCCCGATCAAACAACAATCCCCCAGCACTTTCATATCACTGAAGTGGGACATGTTGTAAAAAACTTTATCGATTGTGGAGGGGAACTTCGACAGACCTCCACGTGTCTCTTACAAGCTTGGACAGCGAACGATACCGATCACTCCCTGAGCGCCGGAAAGCTCCGCTCGATTCTCTCTCTATCCGATCGAATTTTTCCCGCAGAACCCCTTTCCGTCGAAATCGAATTTGAGACTCCCTACATCTCTCAATTCCCTGTAATTTCCTATACGATTGAATCGGATACTCTCTTTTTTCAATTAGGAGTAAAACATACCGATTGCCTCGCTAAGGAAAAATGCGGAATCGAACCAGCTTCAACTCCCTCACCCTGTTGTTCACCTCAATCCGGATGTTGTTAAGCTTAAACACAGATTCTGCCTTCGGAATTTAAAAAATGGAGCGCCGGCGGCCCGACGTCATGGGCGAAGGGGGATGTTTTTTGATCTTTCCTTCCTCCTCCTTCAAATCCACCCCTGATCCATTGCGTGACTCCGCAACCTTGGCGGTTAAAACTCCCATTCCTATTCCTGCTCCCGTGCCTTCCTTAGAGAATTCCTATTGCAAAATTTGGGTTCAACTATCTTTTTCCTAAATCCTCTAAGAAAAATCGGATCGATTTCTTGACTTCCTGAATCATCACATTCACTGAAAACATTCGCTCGACCCCTTTGCGTAATTGCTTCATCGAAATCGAAGTATAATCACCACGCCAAACCAAAGTCGCCGCCGTTTTTCCCACCTCTAATGGATGAAGTTCATAACAAGTAAATGCAACATAGTACCCACTCGTCACATACCACTGTAAATCAACGACCTGCACCCCTCCATTCGATAGCTTATTTTTATAAATCGTCCCCAACACTAAAACCGCCGTTCCATCGACATTTTGCATCTGCCAATAGTGCTCTCCCTCATTCGGCCTCTCCTTTAGTTTTTGAAATAATTCTTGAAACTGCTTCGAAACCCCCGGTTGCTCTGCTAAAATCGCATCGACCTCCGCCCCCACTTGTACTGATATCTTACAGGCATTATAAGCCGGTAACCCTTTGAGTCCCCCGGTTTGATAAGCGAGAAATCGACGATTTAAAATTGAGCTCCACAACTGATTCGCCGTCGTCACACTCAAAGTCCCTTGTTTCGCCGCCACTTGGGTCGCCTCTGCAATCGAAAGATGGAGCGGGCTTTCCTGCGGTCTCGTATCCCCTGTTTTATCAATGAATTTTGAAACCGGTCGTAGGGAGGGAATAAAACTCAATTTCGAAAAATCGGGGCTCCCCTCCGCTACTATTTTTCCTTGAATATAAATCCCTAAATCAGAATACGGCGTTTGATCCCAAAAAGTAACTCGATCCAACACTTTCTCTAAAGGATGCGCCACCAAAAAACAGGTCTCTGAAGAGATCCCTCGTTCAAAATCCATCAACCCTCCCTTAGCAGTCAAGATCTCCCCCGGTTTTACTGCCTTAATCTGAGTAAGTTCAAAGGAAGAAAAAGATTCAATCTCCTCGGTGGCTCCTCCAAAAATGAAGATTCCAAAGGATAAAAAACAGATCCAAACGAAAACGAATAACTTCACCACCCTAGATTGCCTTCCCCTTCCTTAAAATCGAGCATAAAATGAGCCGTGCCTATTTTTGCTTTCCCTCCTTTGGAATCAAGTTTACCTTCCCTGCGTGCACAAATCTGCTCTTCCTTTTTTAATCCTCTCGCTGGCGACCTTATTCCTTCCACTCTCCGCTCAGAGAACTCCTCTTAAATCCAATCCCACCTCGGAGCAACAAACCCCCGCCACCCCTTCAATCACGGCTCCCCCCCAAGAGAACCGATCCTCTCCCTCCTCATCCGCCGCCGAACCGAAAAAAAACCAAAAAAAAGCGGAAAACGAGCCCCCAACCGAACCCCCTAAACGAGTCAATGTCCGTTGGTACGGCCACTCCTTTATTCATTTAACCACCACCACCGGCGTTCGAATCTCCATCGACCCCTACGGAGAAAGTACGATCACCTATCCCTTCCCCCCAAAGCTATCGGCAGATGTCGTTCTTATTTCCAATGAAAGTGATGCCTACTCCGCCGCCGAACGTATTTTTGGAAGTCCTTTAGTCTTCAGAAGTATTACCTCCATCGGACTCAATCGAGCCTCCGGCTTCACTTTCAAGGGGGTTCAATCTTTTAAAGATCGCGACAAAAATCAACGAAGTGGAATGAACACGATTTACACTTTTACACTCGATGAGATCCGCTTCGCCCACTTAGGCTGCCTCGGCCATCCCTTAGATTCTCGACTCCGTGAACAGATCGGTTTCGTCGATGTCCTTTTTGTCCCCGTCGGCCTCAAATCCCTCGCGGTCGAGGAATGGCGACGTATCGCCAAAGAGCTGCAAGCCCGTATTATCGTCCCCATTACCTATAAATCAAATTTCAATGCGAACCTTGATCTCCGTTCGGTCGAGGACTTTATCCAAGGCGAAACCTTAGTGATTCCATTGAAAGTCGACCAATTTGAAATCAGCCGCGAAGAGCTTCCCTCTCAACCGGCTATCTATATCCCTCAATACCCATGAAAATATTGATCATCGGCAGTGGCGCTCGTGAACATGCAATCGCATGGAAAGTCAAACAAGACCCGCGTGTCTCTCAAATCTATCTCGCCCCCGGAAATGCAGGGACCTCCTCGATTGCTCAAAATATCCCCATCCCCGTGACTGATCTCGAATCGCTTCTCGCTTGGGCAAAAAAAGAGCGCCCCGATTTCACTATCGTCGGACCCGAGATCCCACTTTGCCTCGGAATCGTCGATCTCTTCGAAAAAGAAAATCTCCCCATTTTTGGTCCCAACCAACAAGCCGCTCAACTCGAGGGAAGTAAAATTTTCACCAAAAATATTTTAGTCAAATACGGAATCCCGACCGCGCTCTCCGGAAGTTTTACCGAGCTCGACAAAGCCGAGATCTTCTCCCAAAAGCTCGGATTCCCCCAAGTCATTAAAGCGGATGGACTCGCTGCTGGAAAAGGGGTTCTCATCGTTCAAAACTTTAAACAAGCTCAAGAGGGACTCCGTCAAATCCTCGTTGATCGACATTTCGGAGCCGCTGGAAACTCCGTCCTGATTGAGGAGTTCCTCGATGGTCAAGAGGCCTCAATTCATGCCATTACGGATGGAAACTCTTACCGTATTCTCCCCTCTGCTCAAGATCACAAACGAGTGGGCGATGGTGACACAGGCCTCAATACCGGGGGAATGGGGGCCTACTCTCCCGCTCCCTGCGTCACTCCAGAGCTCTTAGAAATCGTTCGCAAAACGGTCTTTGACCCTCTCCTTATCGCCTTTAAAAAAGAAAATATCGACTACCGAGGAGTCCTCTATGCGGGTCTGATGCTCACCTCCAAAGGACCCAAGGTCTTAGAATTTAACGCCCGTCTGGGGGATCCTGAAACACAAGTTCTTCTCCCCCTCTTAGAGACCTCCCTCATCGATGTCGTTGAGGCCGTTTGGAAACGAACGCTTGATCAAATCAATTTCAAGGTCTCTCCCCTTCACGCCATGACAATCGTCATGGCCGCCCCCGGTTATCCCGAAAATCCGATCACCGGCACTGAAATCAGCGGACTCGAAGTCAAAGGAAAATCGAATACGGCTATTTTTCATGCCGGAACCAAATCAATCGCGGAGAAAATAACAACGGCGGGCGGGCGCGTCCTCACCATCACCGCTTGGGCCGAAAGCCTTCAACTCGCCCGCGATCTCGCCTATGAACGACTCTCCCTCGTTTCTTTTGAAGGGGCCCACTTTAGACGTGATATTGGTCATCGCGCCTTATTCTAACGCTAAATCACTCCTCCTTTATAAAGGATTGTCGGCAAAAAAAATCCTGTTACTTTCCCGACATGAGTCTCACTGCCCAAATTGATGCCGACCTAAAAAAAGCGATGATCGCCAAAGAAGCGGATAAGCTTTCTGTCCTTCGAATGCTTAAATCCGCCGTGAAATACGCTGCCGTCGATAAAATCGGTGCCGATGGAGTTCTCCCTGACAGCGATGTCATCGCAGTGATCCGTAAAGAGCTCAAAAAACGCCAAGATTCTATCGAAAGCTTCACCACTGCGAACCGAACGGATCTTGCAGATAAAGAGAAACTCGAAGCTAAATTTTTAGAGGTCTATCTTCCTGCCGCCCTTTCTGCGGAACAAGTAGAGGCCTTCGTCAAGGAGGCAATCGCTGAAGTCGGTGCCACCGGTAAAGCCCAAATGGGTCTCGTGATGAAAGCGGTTCAAGCCAAAGTCGCAGGACAAGCCGATGGGAAAACGATCAGTCAGATCGTTCAAAAACTTTTACCCTAATAGTCACCGAATTTTTGACCTATTCCAAAATGATTTTGATTTGAGTTTTGTTGCTTGAATTGTCTTATTGATCTGATCAGTTAACAAGAACTCCTTGGCAAGAGGAGCCGCATCCCGCAGTACAACCAAAGCAGTGCTCACTGAATGTAATCGGATGCGTCTCAATTTCAGAGGGATCGATCTCCCAAAGTAAGCGAGGCTTTTCAGACCCCCATTGCAGTCCAAGTTGCTGATTAAAATCGCAGTCATAAACCTCCCCTTGCCAGCCGATGTTAACCGTATTGCGACACATCAGTCCTGGAATAGAGGCAGGATTAAAGGCCTCTCGGAGTAAGGTCATATACTCCTCCAAATGACCGTTATTTTTAAGCCACGATTGATAGCGAGAGATCGGCATGTTCGTGATGGCAAAGAGCTGATGAAAAACAATATCAAAATGATTTTTAAGTTCTCGTTTATAGTCGAGTTCAAGCTCTTTTTGATCCGGAGGAAGAAAGGGACCACCGGGATTATAAACGAGATGAAGCGAAAGCGATTCCTCTTTTCCAAATCCTAGCTGATTTAATTTTTGCAACCCCAGAATACTAGAATCAAAAACCCCCTCCCCGCGCTGCGCATTGACGTTGGCCGCTGAATAACAGGGCATGGAAGCGACAATCTCAAGACGATGCTCTAAAAGAAAAGGCGCAAGCCATTCGTAACCGGGTTCATTTAAAATCGTCAAATTACAGCGATCGATAATTTTTTTCACCTTTGGCAAAGATCGAAGTTCTCTAATTAAATATTGAAAATCAGGGACCATTTCGGGAGCCCCCCCCGTTAGATCAACGGTTGCAATCTCGGTTTGACGAAGCCAATCGAGAATCCGATCGATCGTTTCACGAACAATAATCTCCTTGCGCTTCGGTCCTGCATTGACATGACAATGAGAGCAGGTGAGATTACAAAGCTTTCCAACATTAATCTGAAGGATTTCAGTTTTTGTTCGAGGAATCGAAATGAACTGTTCGTTCAGGAGTTTCTCAAAACTTGAAAGAGTAGAATTTTTCATAAGAAAATTTTAGGAATAAGATACGAGTCGATGGAGGTTAAAAAATAGAGGATCATTTCTTAAATCTTTCATTTTAATATTTAAGAAATGCTTTTTTTCGAGCGAAAGAGAAGGCCCGCAATGGTACTTAAAATAATTACCCCCGCCGTCAGACTTCCTTTGAGATTTCCAGAGATTTTCGAAACTCCCGCAAGACGCGGAAAAGTACGAACAGGAATTTCAATGATTCGCAGTTTTTCTTGAACTGCTCGAACTTGCATTTCAACCGTCCACCCAAAACCACGATCTTTCATGCCTATTTTTTGATAGGCAGAAACTCGAATCGCCCGTTGAGGTCCTAAGTCAGAAAAGGAGTTTCCCCAAATGAGTGTCATTAAAAAAGGAGCAAGCCAATTTCCAAACCGTTGAGGGATCGTCATATGAAGCCGATCCTCAGCGTGAGTACGAGCCCCCAGAATAAGATCGTAATCAGAGGCGAGTTGGGCAAAGCGCTCATAGGCCTCAAAATCGTCACTGGCATCGGCGTTGCAATAAAGAAGCCATTCAACTCCCTGCGGAAGGTTCAATCCCCCAAGCCAACAAGCAAGCCCGTAGCCTCGTTGAGGATCCGAAATAACCTCCGCGCCTGCTGCTCGAGCAATTCGGGCAGTGGCATCAGTACTGCCATTGTCGATGACTCGAAGATAGGAAAACCCACGATCTTGTAGTCGTCTCACGATCGACTCAATGCAAGCCTCCTCGTTATAGGCCGGAATGATCACGACCGTTCGATCGGCAAACGAGCTAAAACTCGAGGGATCGAGCTCCCGATTTGGATGAGAGGGGAGAATCATCTTTCTAACAGCAGCTGGTCGTACTACAGCACTCTGAAGGAGCAGTCGTCGCTTGATAGTTCATCCCTTTCGTTTCTTTCGGATGACGAAGGGAAGTTCTACTACAATCAAACGGGAGGGCCTGCTCCAGAGAAATCGGCTCCATCGGTTCGATAAACTCAAAATAGGAGATATAAGGGGACTTACGATAAAGTTGAAAGGTTTTATCGCAAACAGCATAGCGAACGCCTCGCTCCATCCGATGTCCGTCATCATCTAAGACCTCTTTAAAGGGCCCTCGATAGATAACGGCTTGATTTCGTTCAAAACAGGGACCGATTTTTCCCTTAAAGGCTTGAATCGTCATCGATCGAAATTCGATTCCAGCAACGGTTTGCCAAGGCTTTTGATCCATTTTAAGGATCTCAATTCCATGAAAACCGGCATCGGCAAAAGCTTTCAGAAATCCCTCTTCGGTAAGAGCTCCTGAAATACATCCACTCCAAAGCTCAGGATCATTTTGAAGCTCGTCAGGGACAGACTCATCGGCAACGATATCGGAAATCACGGCTCGACCCCCGATTTTAAGGGTTCTGAAAATCTCTTGAAAGAGTTGTGGTTTGGCGTGGGAATCAACGAGATTGAGAACACAGTTAGAGACGACGACATCGATCGAGTTTGAGGCAACAAGGGGGGATTTGACCCTAAGCTCCTCCGCTAATTCATCGGCTGCAAGAAAAGAGGCGACATTGGAGATCGGGCGTTTCTTAAGTTCTTCATCGAGAATTTCGAGATCGAGAGCGAGATCCTGAATTCGTCCTTTACGAAACTCGACATTTGCATATCCGATCGATTTTGCCACAATCGGAGCATTGCGACGGGCGACCTCCAGCATATCATCGGTCATATCAACCCCAATAACTTTACCTGTTGGCCCGACCACTTGGGAGGCAATAAAACAGATTTTGCCTGTCCCCGAGCCAAGATCCAGAACCGTTTCCCCCTTTTTAACATATTGAGAGGGATCGCCACAGCCGTAGTCCCTTTCAATGACCTCCGTAGGTATTATTTTTAAATACTCTTTATTATACTCTACGGGACAGCAAAGTTGAGCTTCTTGAGCTTTAGAGGCAGCGGCATATCTGTTTTTAACAGCAGTTTCGTTTTTCATAAATTTAGTATAAGAGAAGCAAAGCTCACGTTTATTCCCAAGAAAAGTCTATTTTATAATTATTACGATTTAGTGAAGAAGTGAAAAAAATCGCAATTCAATTTTAATGGGAATAAATAAAAGGATCAAGACTCTTAGTTAAAACCATGAGCAATCGTCATATTGTTGTTTTAGGAAATGGAATCACTGGAATCACCGCTGCCCGTACACTACGCAAGCGTTCAAATCATCGAATTACGGTGGTTTCAGGAGAAACCGATCACCATTTCTCTCGAACTGCTCTCATGTATATCTTTATGGGAGATATGCGCTACGAGGATACGAAACCGTATCCGGATGATTTTTGGCCGAAAAATCGTATTGAGCTTAAAAGAGGATGGGTTCAGTCGATCAATACTCAGCAAAAGCAGCTTTTATTCAAAAATCAAGAGTCCCTAAGCTATGACACCCTGATCTTAGCGACCGGTTCGAAACCGAATCGTTTTGCGTGGCCGGGTGAGGAACTTGAGGGTGTTCAGGGGTTATATTCTTATCAAGATCTAGAAATGATGGAGCGAAACGTAAAAGGGGCGAAACGCGCCGTTTTAGTCGGAGGAGGTTTAATTGGGGTTGAGGTGGCTGAAATGCTTTTATCGCGAGGAGTTCAGGTCACCTTCTTGGTTCGCGAAAAAACTTTTTGGGGCTCTGTATTACCTAAAGAGGAGTCGGCGATGATTAATCGTGAGATTCGTGCCCATGGGGTCGATCTTCGATTAGAGACCGGCCTTCAGGAGATCTTGGCAAATACAGCAGGAGGAGTTCGTGCCGTTCGGACTCTTACAGGAGAGGAGATTCCCTGCGAAATGGTCTTTTTGACCGCAGGAGTCAGTCCTCAAATTGAAATGGTTAAGGATTCGGGAATTGACTGTGATCGTGGCATTTTAGTGGATCGTTTTCTCAGGACCTCGGCCCCTGATGTTTGGGCTGGGGGCGATTGCGCTCAACATCGTGAAGTCCCCGAGGGACGACGTCCCGTCGAACAGGTCTGGTACACCGGGAAAATTCAAGGAGAACGAATGGCAGCCAATATCTGTGGTGACCATTCCGAATATGACCCAGGGATTTGGTTTAATTCAGCCAAGTTCTTTGATATTGAATATCAAACTTACGGATTGGTGATGCCAAAACTCAAGCAGGGAGAGAAAACTTTTTATTGGGAACACCCCGAGGGAAATAAATCGATTCGCATCAACTTTGAAGAGTCATCTGGCGCGGTCTTAGGGATGAATGTCTTCGGAATACGCCATCGTCATGCCCTCTGGGAAAAATGGATTTTAGAAA
The DNA here is from genome assembly GCA_945883905.1 of Akkermansia muciniphila. GTDB lineage: Bacteria > Verrucomicrobiota > Verrucomicrobiia > Methylacidiphilales > CAMAQI01 > CAMAQI01. The sequence goes on from CAMCYL010000006.1 coordinate 31,436, forward strand.
AAACCTCTATCCAAGAGGTATTGAGTCATTTAGGAGCCGCGAATTTTGATCCAGAGTTTTATAAGCAATATGAATCAGAAATCATCCATGCCTTTAATCTTCACTATCCCAATCAATCGGTCGAACTAAAAACAAAAAAGGGACTTTTTTCGAAGTTCCTTGAAGAGTTTTTTAAATAAATTCAAAAAAGAGAAACCCATGAGTGATATCACCGCCAACCTTGCCTATGAAAGTCATTCCATTGCTCATCATGGACCTCGTCTTAGAATCCGTGAAAAAATAGCTCTCACCGCAATGGCCTTAGGCTCGATGTTTTTAGCCCTTTCACTCATTGCCGTGAATGCGGGAACTTCGGAAATGATCAAAAGTCTCTGGTTTAATTTCTCCTGGATCCTCGCGATCGGGGGGGGTGGCTACTTTGCTCTTTCAAAGCATCTGATGGATCGTCCAGGAGTTCGAAACCAAGGAAAAACAACAGATAGTTTAACCTCGCGAGGAGCTTGGGGGTGGATGATCGGAATTGTTTTTACCTCCTTTTATATTTGTCTTTATTGGTTTCCTGGACAACTTGAAGGGCTTGTCCGGATCCATGATCCATTCAGTCTATTCATGCGTGGGCGTGCGGCTGATGAATGGTTTGTCTATGGCACGATCTACACGATTTTAACGCTTTTGATGGGAGCTAAGGCGATTGCGAAATATCGACACAATCGGTATCAAATCATTCGAACCAGCGTAATCATGATCGTCCAGCTGAGTTTTTCTTATCTTTTTCCAGTGCTTGCTGCAAAATTCTCTCAACCTGAAATCTATTTTAGCTATTTATGGCCTCTCGCTTACGATAAACTTTTTCCCGGATCGATTGATCATTTTCTGCATTCAGGAGCGATTGGCTATTTTATCATTGGCTGGTTTGTGATTGGAACCTTTGTTGCAACTCCTGTTTTAACTTATTACTTTGGAAAGCGTTGGTACTGTTCCTGGGTGTGCGGCTGCGGGGGATTAGCAAATACAATGGGGGATTCCTGGAGACAAGTTTCAGACAAATCTTTAAAATCATGGAAAATTGAACGATGGACGATTCATACTGTTTTGGCTTTTATCGTCATCTTAACTTTAATTCTTTGGTTTGAGCCTTATCTACCTGTCCTCTTTAAAGAGATCGCTTTTCAAATGAGAAAGTTCTATGCCTTTGTAATCGGTGCTGCATTTTCTGGAGTTATTGGAGTGGGATTCTATCCCTTGATGGGAACAAGAGTTTGGTGTCGTTTTGGATGTCCCATGGCGGCGGTATTAGGGTTATTACAACGATTCAATTCTCGTTTCCGAATTACGACCAATGGGGCACAATGTATCTCCTGCGGAAATTGCTCAAAATATTGCGAAATGGGAATCGATGTTCGTCACTATGCACAACGGGGACAAAATATTATTCGCGCCTCCTGTGTCGGCTGTGGAATTTGTGCGACCGTTTGTCCTCGGGGGGTCTTATCGTTAGAAAATGGCCCCCAGGAGAATCGTTACAATCAGGAGCAAGGCTTATCTCTCTTGGGAAAAATGAAATCAAAATAAAGAGGCTGACCTTCCCGCCTCAATGAGCTCAGGAAAAGAGAAAAATGCTCGATTCTAAAATCATTTATCTTTTTTTTCTCATTTTGAAATATAAACTCGTTTTAACCCCTAAAAATTAAAGGACACGATGATAGGACTTATTTCAGGCTCTGGATTTTATGACGTCGAGGGTTTTAAATCTTGCGTTGTGGAGAATCGCTACGGCTCCGCTCAACTGCTACAGGGGGAGATCGCTGGTAAAAAAATCCTCCTGCTTCCACGACATGGAAAAGATCATCAATATCTTCCCCATCATATCAATCATCGAGCAAATCTGTTGGCCCTCAAACAACAGGGAGCAACGATCGTTATTTCAACCTCCGTTTGTGGATTACTTCGCTCCGATTGGTCCTTGGGAGAGCCGATGCTCGGGAACGATTTAATCTTTGAAGAAAACCGACTTCCTGGAGGAGAGATCTGTACTATTTTTGACCAACCTGGTGAAACGGGTCGTGGACATCTCATTGCCGGTTCTTTTTTTGACGCGGAGCTCAATGCGGTAATTCGTCAAACTTGGGAAAAAGAGTTTCCGATCATTCGTGAAGGCACTTATGTCCAAGCCAATGGACCCCGATTTAACTCGAAAGCAGAAATAAAAAAAATACGTTCTGCAGGAGGAGACTTTATCTCCCAGACTTGTGGTCCCGAAGCGATCTTAGCAAATGAGTTAGAGCTCCCCTATGCGCTTGTCGCTTTTTCAATTGATTATGCAAATGGAGTTACGCAGGAACCCACCTCAATGGAGGAACTAAACTCCAATCTCAAAAAAGGGAGTCATTTGTTTCATCGACTTTTAGAAACATTACCCTCAGAAATTACGAAGATCTCCTTCAAGAACTTCCTCTATCGTTTTTAGGTTGAAAGATCGGTGAACTTCTCAGACACCGCAATCATTGGGGAGGTTTTTTCTTGATAAATTAAGTGATAGATCTCCATTCACTTTGACGACTGCGCTGAAGTGCGTCGAGGTCATCAATATCTTCAACAATCGCTAAATCATAGACCTTAAGTTTAAGATCGTTTATCGCCAACTTTGTATCGGAAAAAACCGTTGAACTGCTCCAGGGAATATCTCGAAATAACTCTGGATAGTATTGGTTTAAAATCAAAAGTGCATATCCTCCATCCAAAGTCGGAGCAATGGTGGCGTCAAACAATCTCGATTCTTCTCCCGCCTCTTGCAGATATTTTAGGGTAAGATCTGGGCAATCCCCTCCCATCAACGCCACTCGATCTGCTCCTTGGGATAAAGAGTTCTGAAGCGCTGCCGTTAATCTCACCCCAAGATCTCCTTCAGGCTGTGGAAAAAAAGAGATTGCTCGCGATCTCAAAGGGGAGAGCCATTCCTGCATCTGCTTTTGGGCTGCGACCGGAGCAAAATAAATGTCGATCTCCCAATCTGCGGGAAGCTGAGAAAGCTGCCATTCAACGAGCCGTATGTAGATCCGTTTCGCCTCTTCCGCCCCTAATGATGAAGCAAGTCGTGTTTTAACGGTTCCAAGAATAGGTGCCTTTAAAAGGAGCGCGGCACGGATTTTCATGAATTTCTCTCCTGAGGCAAGGAGCGCATCGATAATAAAAATCCAAGGATCAGAGGAGCCCACATTAAAAATGCAATTTGAGGAGGGAGCTCCCATTGCCCCCCAGGCGATTGAAAGTAATGATGAATCGAAAAATAAAAAAAACCGCTGATCGAAATCGCAATCGACCCCCGATTTCGCGTCAGAACAGCAAAAGGAATCATCCAAGTAAAATACCAAGCATGCATCATGGGAGAGAAGATCCAGAGAAGAAAGAAAATCCATTCGACCGCTCTTTCATAGCTCCGAATTCGAAAGATCGTCACAAGCCAACAAAGAGCCAACGGAAATAAAAACCAATCGTTATGCTTCAAACTTTCTTTCCAGAAATAACCGACAAAGGCAGGAATGAGTTCAACACTTCTTACATATTGAGTGAAATGCTGTGGGAAGATCTGCAAAGTCCATTCGTTCGTCCAAAAACTCAGTAAGGTCCAGGAGCCGATCATCGGCAGCGAAAGGGCGAGGAAAATTAAAAAAAGTTTTTGATGTTTTTTTGAGCAAAAGACCTGCCACAAAATCCAACCGGCGAGAGGAAGGGCGATCCATTTTAGAGCGATTCCGGCCCCAATCGCAAAAGAGGCCTGAATTAATTTTTCTTTTCGATAACAGATCCACCCGAAAACCAATGCAAGAATAAAAAGACTGTCGTAATGCCCCCCTCCAGCAAAACAATAAATCACCAAGGGGTTCCATGCATAAAGTCGAGACTCTCTTTGTCCGAATTCACGAACGAGTAAAAAAAGAACGCTGAGATCCGCACAGGCAAAAACAGTTTTAAAGAAGAAGGGAGTTGGTGAAAGAATTGAGAAAAAAGCGAAAAGGAATTCGGCAAAGGGCGGATAGATGGCTGTTACCCCCTTGTACTCCACCGCTTTCCATACGGTATCACGAAGACCTTCCAAAAGCGCAGCCTCTGGCGGATGTAGATAGGGATTCAATCCGGAAAAAAGAACCCTCCCCTCCCAAATATAGCGATAGATATCATCTCCGGGAACCTGCCATAAAAGAATCAACCGAGGAAGGATAGCCACTCCCCAAAAAATCGCTGGAGAGAGATTTGAAACTTGAAAACTACAAATAAAACCAAAACAAAGTAAAAGGGCTCCTAAAAGAAAAAAGGGGACCGTTCCGAACTCATTTAAACGCCCAAAAGAAAGCATCAACAGAGCCCCTCCGATAAGAAAGAGAACTGAAAAAAAAGTTGTCACATTATTTTTGGAGGAAAAAATTAATTTCATCTCAGATAAGAGACATTAACTCTTCATTTTATTCTTAAAATAAGAAAAAAGGGCAAATACCCGTTCAATTTCTTGCTTTCCTGATGCAAGCGCACTCTTATAATCCTGAGATGAACTTAGATCTTCCCATGAATGAAGGACTCTGGTTTTTAATCGGAACCGTTCTCGTTGGAATCGGAACCTTCGTCTCCTTTCTTTCGAACCGAAATAGTACCTTCTCTCGTCGAGGAGTCCAACTCCTTCTCGGCTTTGCTTTAATCGCGCTCTCTCTCTTTCTCCTCCAGCGAGGAGAAATCATCCATCGCTGCCCGCTCACCAACGGATTTGAAGCCACTGTTTTTCTAACCTGGGGTCTGATTCTCACTTACTTCCTCATCGGAACCTCCTACCAACTCTCCATCCTCGGATCCTTCACCGCTCCACTCGCCCTCCTCTTTCTTGTTTTAGCCGGACTCTTCGCCTCCGATCAGCCCTCCACAAATCTTGATCCCATCCGTTGGAGCTCCGAATTTCATGCCGCCATTAGTATTCTCTCCTACGGAACACTCGGACTCGCCGCCATCTGTAGCGGAATGTATCTCATCCAAGAACATCACCTCAAAAATCATACCTTCTCAGGATGGTTCAATCGACTCCCCAGCATGGGAGATCTCGAAATTGTCCTCCATCGTCTCCTTCGTTGGGGATTTCTCTTGATGACCCTCGGAATGCTCAGTGGCCTCGCCTCTGGACTTTTTAATCAGGTCTCCTCTGTTAAACTTCTTTGGGCAACGATTGTTTGGATCTGGTATTTTGGCCTCCTCCTCTCCCCCTCTCTCCTTCGCCTCAGCCACCGCCGTTTTGCATGGGCCGCCCTGCTCGGATATTTTCTTGTCCTCCTCTCGTTCTGGATCATGAACTCTCTATTAGGGAAAAATCCATGACCGGACCTCGCCTCGTCTGCGGAGGAATTAGCTTTCATGAGGCTCCTGTCGAAATCTTGGAAAAGGTCTCTTTTCCAAAAGAGAGCCATCCTCAACTCCTTCGCCAACTCCAATCAGAACTCGATCTTGAGGAGATCGTCCTCCTCTCCACCTGCAATCGAGTCGAGTTTTTTGCCATTGCCAAGCCCACCTCAATCCCCTCCGTGCAATGGCCTGATTTTCTTCAACGCTACCACCAAATCCCTGAAACCATCTCCGACCATACCTTTTGTGTCGAAGGAACCGCTTGTATCGAACATCTCTTTGAAGTCGCCTCCGGACTTCAATCCATGGTCGTTGGTGAAACTGAAATCTTCGGACAAATCAAAGAGGCCTACGAAACGGCAACAACCTATAAGACGACCGGAAAATGGCTGCATAAACTTTTCCAATCCTCTTTCAGCGCGGCAAAAGAGGTCCGCTCTCAAACCGCCATCACTCGAGGCTCGGTCTCCGTCGGCTCGGTCTCCGTCGAACTCGCAGAGAAAATTTTTGGCTCCCTCAAAAACCGCAAAGCACTCGTTATTGGAGCAGGAGATACTAGCGAAAAAACGGCCCGCGCCCTCCAAAGTCGTGGTATCGCCTCACTCTTTGTCACCAATCGAACGGATGATCGAGCAGATCACCTCGCCCAAACCCTTCAAGGGGAGGCGATCCCATGGGATTTATGGAAAGAGAAAGCGATTGAGGTTGATATCCTCATTAGCTCAACCACAGCCCCTGATTTTCTTCTCCTTCAAGAAGAGGCGCAAACACTGATTCAACGACGACGAGGTAATCCTCTCTTTCTCATCGATCTCGCAATCCCTCGTGATTTTGATCCCGAGATCAACAACCTCGATGGACTCTATCTCTATAATCTAGATGACCTACAAAAAATCTCCTCGCAACATCTTCAAGACCGTGGAGGAGAGATCGAAAAAGCACGCCAAATTCTCCGGCCTCATGTTCATAAACTCATCGAATGGATCTCTAACCATAAAAAAATGACCCAATCAAAACTCAATCATTAATTTAAATACAAATTTACACTTCCCTCTCGCTTCTGTAATCATCAAGCCATGGCTAACAACACAAACTCCCTCATCCCTGTTTTGATCACCTCTCCCGAAGGAAAAGCAACACAACTCCTTCACCTCTCCCCCGCTGATCATACCCCCATTGCGGCACTCGATGTTCGCCCCTCGCTCCTCTTCACTCAAGAAGATAACCCTGGTCAGATCAATGATGAACTCCTCGACTTCAGCATCGAAGCGATTCGCGAAGCTCGAAAAATCGACCTCAGTGAAATCTCCGCCAGAATCGATCCCTCCATGACGAAAACCCCGAATACGTGGCCCGGACAACACTACAAACTCCTTGCCGCCATGATAAAAAATCGGCAACCAAAACTTGTCATCGAAATCGGTACTGCAAGCGGTTACTCCTGTCTTAGTCTTAAAAAATCACTTCCCGCCGATGGGAAAATCGTCACTTTTGATATTATCCCTTGGCAACAATACCCCAATGTGGTGCTCACCGAGGAGGACTTTGCCGATGGACGCCTCAAACAGCAAATCGCCGATCTTACCCAGCCCCATGTCTTCAATTCCTTTAAAAAACTTCTCTCCCAAGCCGATTTCATCTTTGTTGACGCCGCAAAAGATGGCGTCATGGAAAAGACTTTCTTAAATTTCTTTGAAAGCATTCCGTTTCAAAAGCCGCTCTTTATATTCTTCGATGATATCCGCCTCTGGAACATGCTCGAAATTTGGCGCGAAATCAAACGCCCCAAAATCGACCTCACCTCCTTCGGAAGCTGGAGCGGCAGCGGTCTCATTCACTGGATTCCTTAAAATTCAATCCAAAAACAGTTCTCGCGCACTCCCATCGCAGAGCGAAAATCCAAAAGGCAATCCGTCTGACCATAGGCCTCAACCTAAGTAAAAACGGGGTTCACCGCGGTGAAAATTAGATTTTCTCTTCTCCTTAAGTTAACGCACATGGTCAGCTAATGGGAAAAAACACGATGAAATCGTTGCATTTTAAAATACCCTTCTCTAATGATATTGCTCAATGTATCTCCCTTTTCCTGAAGTGGATTCACTTCTAAAAAAATATGAGACGGAACCGGAACATGTTTTCCACGTCGCCACTTTAACCCTTCAGCTTTTCGATCAACTCCACCCTTGGCATCAACTCCCCCCCCGTGATCGAGAACTCCTCCATGCCGCCGCCCTCCTTCATGACATCGGATGGTCCCAAACAACCGATGGAAAGGGTCACCACAAGGAATCCCTTCGTTTAATTGATCAATCGACCTGGAGCTCAATCACTCACGAAGAGAAAAATATCCTCGCACAATCCGCTCGCTATCATCGAAAATCGATTCCCAATGCAAAACATGATCGTTTTATCCTCCTTCCTGCTTTAGAACAAATCAGGGTCCAAAAACTCTCCTCTCTTCTCCGAATCGGAGATGCCCTTGATCGCACTCACCGCCAACTGATCCAAAAAATTACGGTCATTATCCTCGATCATGAATTTCATTTTAAGCTCCTCTCTCCATCCCCTCTCGAAGCAGAAATTAAAATGGCTGAAAACAAATCCGACCTTCTCCAACAAATCTCAGGTAAACAACTTTTTTTTAAAGTTGAAACCCTCTTCAAAAAAAATACTCTCTCTTTATGACCGCTGCTCAAGCCTACAATTTTGCCTCCTCAGGAGGAGCAAACGATTTTGCAGAAGTCATTGCGATTTGCGAAAAATCAGGGCCTTATTGCTTAATCGGAGGACTTGCGCTCAATAGTTATATTGATCCTGTTTACACCTTGGATGCCGATTTAGTCGTTGCAGGAAGCTCGTTAGAAGAGCTTACTCAAAAACTTTTAAAGGCAGGATTTGAAGTTGAGGATTTTCCTTACACCTTAAATGCAATCAAGCCGATGAGTGATCTGCGAATTCAATTCACCAAAATGCCTGAGTACGCCCATTTTCCCTCTCGTGCAGTGATTAAGTCGGTTTTTGGAATTCAAGTGAAGGTTTCAAGTATCGAAGATTTATTAGCAGGGAAAATACTCGCCTTCAGCGATCCGACAAGACGACTCTCAAAAAGAAAAAAAGATGAATTAGATTTAATCCGAATTGGAGAGAGCTATCCTCATTTAATTTCTCTTATGCCCAACGTCATTCAAGATCAATTTTAACTTAGTTACCAATTTACTCCTTCTTCTTCATCCATCGAGGACTGTCAGAAAAATAAATATAGGCCTCCTGACCAGAGCCTAGTTTTGGCGGGAGCCCCGTTACACTGGTTAAAGGAAAATTCGCAGGAAGCCCCGTTCGTGTCACAATTTTCTCATAATCAATAAGAGCAGGGGATTTAATCTCACTAATTTTTTGATCAAGCGTTATAGGACTGATCAACATCGCTGAAAGTGGACTCACATAATCATGAATCCAATATAAATCTTTAATCTTCACAGGAAGCCAAAGGGAAGTACGCCCGCCATACCACGCCGTCGCCCACGGCATATCGGTAACAATTACTTCATTTTTTTCGCTCCATTCGGTTGAAATTTTAATGATCAAAGGATAATAGGGAGGAAAACGAACCGGAATCTCCCTCGGAGGAGCTAACGTCAGAAGATAGGGAATCGCATTTAAGCCAATAAAAAGACCAATAATCGTTTTTGCGATCATAGGATGCCTTAACTCCATGCGATCTAATAATATATAGAAAAAAGCAGCCCCACAAATAATGAGTAGCGGTAAAACAAAAACGACCATATTCCATGCACTCGTAAGTCCAGGATACGCATTAACAAAAGAACCCCCTAAAACAAAAAACGGCAACAAAATAAAAACTCCGTACTGAAAAATACGCGCTCGCTCACGACGAAAAAGATGGAAAACGGAGGCAAAACCAAGAATCGCCGCAAAACTCCCTCCCAAGATTCCTTGTAAATTTTGCATCGTATGCCCCGCCGCTTGAACCATATGAATCACAACCATTTTTAAATAGGAAAAGGTTTGCTCCGATTGAAGAAGGCAAAACTCATTATCGGACATACTATTACTACTTCCCCATCCCCCCATCACATTTCCTGTTAAATAATAATTCCGAATTAAGTAAGGAACGACAGGAACGGAAAATCCAATTCCGTAAAGAAAGAGAACCCAGAGCTTCGTTCGGAATGCAACCGCTGACAGAAGCAGCATCGGAATCAAAACCCAAATTAAAGAAAGCCGTGAAAGCACGGATAGTCCAAAAACAAACCCAGAAACAGCAATCATTGCGATCATCCTCTGAAATCTATTCTTTTCTTGAGAAATCATTCCCTCATTCAGTAAAAACCACGAAGCGGTTAGAAGCAACATCACCAACGAAGTCGAAAGCCCAGAAATTGAAAAACTCCAGATCAGATTAGAAACTAAAAACAAAGCCGAGGATAAAAGTCCTACCCTCCCATCAAATAATCGTGCTCCAAAAACTAAAATAATTAAAGCGGTCAAATAGGTGCAAAGCACATTAAAAAAACAGATCACCCATTCTGCCCTAAAAGGAGAATCCCTCATCTCGGCCTCACTAACCTCATAAGGCCTCCCCGTCATCTTAAATAAGCCCCCTAAAATATAGGGATAAAGAGGGGCTTGATAAATTTCCGGAAATGATTCTAACTTATTTTCGCTCTTACTCTTAAGTCGTTCTTGAAAAAGAGTGATCGCCTGCGGTCGTATCCACTGTGTCGTAAACCCCTTTCCCTCCGCAATCTGTCTCCCCACTTGTCCTGCATCCATTGCCTCTCTCTCTTTAAATCCATGAAACTCAGAGACAAGATACCATAACGAAAGGACGCCGATCAAAGCCGCCATGAGCAACTTATTCATCCACGCCTTGCCCTTACCTAACTCTAAAGAATACAGAAGTTCGTGCAGTGTCATATCTCCTCAATTTTATAGTCGTTTAACTTTCGATGCAATGTTCTTCGGCTAATTCCTAATTTAACCGCCGCCTCGGTCTTATTTCCATGACTCGAGCGGAGGGCCATCAAAATCATTTTTTTCTCCATCTCCTCTAAGTTTAAACTCTCGGAATTCAATCCCGAAAAACTTTTAAGACTCACAGGAGCAGACGTAAAAACTCGTTCAGGCAAATCCTGTACCCCAATCTTCTCCCCCCTCGCTAAAACCACTCCATGCTCTATGGCCATACGCAATTCCCGAACATTTCCCGGCCAACGATATTGTAACAAGGCCTGCAAAGCCTCGGTCGTTAATCCACTCACACTCTTACTATTTTCTTTCGCTAAGCTCCTGACAAACGAATCCACCAATAACGGGATATCCTCTTTTCGCTCTCGAAGCGGGGGCAAAACAATTCGAATCACATTCAATCGAAAAAATAAGTCGTCACGAAATTTCCCCTCCTCCACCCTCTTTTCCAAATTCCGATTCGTCGCAGCGATCACTCGGACATCGACTTGAAACGTCTGATTGCTCCCGACTCGCTGTATCGTCCTCTCTCCAAGAACCCGTAAAAGTTTCACTTGAGTCGCAGGATCGATCTCCCCAATCTCATCTAAAAAAATAGACCCATGATTCGCCTCTTCAAAACGTCCAATCCGTTTCTCCATCGCCCCAGTAAAAGCCCCTTTTTCATGCCCAAATAATTCACTCTCTAAAAGTTGCGGAGAGAGGGCCGCACAATGAACCGCAGAAAAATGATTTTCGCGGCGACTACTTAATTGATGCAACGCTTTTGCGACAAGCTCCTTTCCTGTTCCACTCTCTCCTTCAATTAATATCGTAGCGCGAGAATTGGCCACTTGTTGGATTTTATCAAATACCTCTCGCATCACCGGAGTTGATCCAATCAAATTCTCCAAACCAAACTTCTGATTCAACGCCTGCTTGAGATCTCGATTTTCACTCTCAACCCGCCTTGACTTCAAGGCTCGAAGCAGCGTTATCTCAATTTCATCTAAATTGAGGGGCTTGGTCACATAATCGTATGCCCCTTTTCTCATCGCCTCAATCGCTGTCTCCACCGATCCATAAGCCGTCATCATCACGCACAAAGGAGGCTTAGGGAGGGTTCGCAGACGCATTAGTAAATCAAGTCCATTATCCCCCCCCAATTTAATATCACAAAGAACGAGCTCTAAAGTCTCCGCCTGTAAAATATTCCATGCCGACGCAATGTCAGGGGCTAAGTAAACTTCAAAATGATCGGAAAATGCGCGCCGCAATCCATCCCGAGTATTCTTCTCATCCTCAACAATCAATAAACCGGGAAGATTCGCTGGAAATTCAATAGCCATAGAGGAGACATTTTGTCCCTATTTCCTTAAAAATCAATCTCTGAAAAAACCTAAATTCTCCCCAAAATCTCACGAATCTCCGCCTCCGGTCCCTCATGCTTTTGGGAAACCGCTAATTCTAATCCCCTTTGATAATACTCTCTGGCCTTTATGAAGTCCCCTCTTTGCATGAACAACTTTCCAAGGAGCATCACAACGACCATCCAATCCGGTTTTTTTTGAATGCAAAATTCTAAATGAGGAATCGCTGAATCGGCCTGCTCCTGATCCATAAGCCCTTTTGCTAAACTGAACCGAAATAACTCGTTTTCAGGAAATCTCTGAACCCGTTGCTCTAACTGCTGAAGATCGCTCACTATTTCGGAAGCTGATTGGGAGCAGCCTCAAGCTCTTTTTCGGTCCAAGAGGCAGTTCGTGCCGCCTCCTGCTTTCGAACGGCAGCCACCATCTCTGGAGTAATCGGAGTCGCATTATTACCCCAATCAGACCGGATATAAGTTAAAACTTGAGAGATTTTCTTGTCATCTAAAACATCTTTCCAAGGAGCCATATTTCCATTGTAAGGCTTCCCCTTCACTGTTATCGGCCCCACCATTCCATGGAGTAAAATACGGATCACATGCGCCTCACTTCCCAGCACAAATTCCGATCCAGCCAGAGGCGGATATTGTCCCTCGACTCCAAGTCCCGTCACTTGATGACACTGCGCGCAATTCGCTTTGAAAACTCGTGCGCCTAAAACCTTCGGATCCTCTACCGCCGCAGCTCCCCCTTTGACAGGACCATAAGTCACCGTCGACTCGTCATAGATCTCTCCGCTAAATCCACCCGAATAGCGCATTAAATATGCCCCCCCCCAGACAAGAAGTACGGCAAAGAACCAATACATCCACGTCGGAAGCATCGATTGATGTTTAGAATTTTCGTTTGATTGATTTGAAGAATGATCAGACATACACCCGTTCCTCGTTATGGTTTCACCGGCGCTTCAGGCAGCGCATACGTACGATTTAAAGAGAGAAGATAAGCCACCAATGCCTTCGCATCCTCAGAAGGAATCACCTCTTTCCCCTCTTCTGTTTCAAAGCCAACAGGAAGACTCAATCCCATTCCTGAAGGAATCCCTTTAATCTCTCTTTTCTCATACAAAAAAGAGTAGCTTGGATGGCTCGATCCACTCACCGATTTTGGGGCATAAAAAAGTTGATGAAGAGAGGCGGCGTCATACTTTTTCTTAGGTCCCGAGTTGGTATTCAAATCCGGACGATCTGCCCCCAAATTAGCAAGATCCGGTCCTAAACGCATCGCTCCTAAATTTGGATTCGATTGATGTAAATAATCCCGAGCAACCGTTTGGCGTGTTCCCCATTGGCGAGCAATATCGGCTCCTCCACTCTCCGAACGAATCTGTTGAGTATGACAACTTGCACACCCATTTGCCGCATAAACCTTTGATCCCCGTTGAGCCAGCCCACTCAAGGCCGGAGGATTCATATCACCAGTCACTTGATCCTCAAGAGGCATCAAGTTTCCAACTTGATTTAAAGGGACTAAAATTAATGCAACCCAAGACAAAACAAAGGCCGCAAGAATACCAACAAAAAGACGTCCGTAACCATTCATGAACAACATCCTTCCTTATTCGAATTACAACAAGCAGCCAAAAGAGTAGCCGCTACGTTTTTAACAAAGATTAAATTTGCAAAAAGAACCATCGCTCCTCCTACCACTGAGAGCCAGAAAAAAGGACTCGCTAAATTTTTCGTCGCCACAAAGGCCATCGGAGCGAAATTAATTCCCAATCCCATAAAAACTCCCGCACAGAAAGTTCCGGTGAAATAAGTAATAATCCCGCAAAATCCCCACCAAAACTGGCACTTTGAACAACACGTCACACAACAAGGAAGTTCTTTTCCTGTCAACTTCGGAAGAATCGCATAAATCGATCCAAACAAAACCATCGACAAAAAGGAATACTCCAAAACCGCAGAGACCCCCATTTCAAAATAGCTGAATCGTAAAGCGGCGCTCACCCCTCTCAACGAAAGAAAGGCCTCAAGAGAAACCCAAACGACAAAAGAAATTCCCCCTGTCGCTAAATACCAAAGAACAGGATTCGACTTCACTTTACACCAGTGGGACCAAAGCGGAACCATCTGATGATTCGCAATCATAATCGCAGGAATCAAAAGCAGAACCCCCGCAACAACACTCGAGGTAATCATCCACGCGGGAATCGGCCCTCCCACCAAATGTCGAACTCCCGTCCAAGCCCCTAAAAAGGCAAAAAACCAGAAAGCTCCTTTCGCAGAATGAACTCGGTTTAAAGCCACTCCCAAAAGGGTCGGAATCCAATAGTAAAGCGCCGCAATCGCCAAAGAACCAAGGACAAGCACTTCAAGTCCCCCGATATACCACGCATGCACTAAAGCCGGCATCACCCCAAAGACGACCTTGCAAAACACAAAGTAGTAAGCAACCGCAAAAAACCAAGGAAACCAAAAAACCGCTCCCAAGAGATACCACTCCGCAGGGGTTGATTTCGTACAGCGCTTCATTGCAAAACGCATTCCAATCCCTAAACCGATAAAGGCATAGGCCACAAAAAGAATCGCTGAGGCATATTTTGGAAAATCAAAGCCCGCAAAACCACTCGCCTCTCCTGAAAATATTCCAACCACTCCCACGAGGATCCCCAGATTCCATAAAGCAATCGCTCCTAATAGAAAATAACTCCCTGCCTTACAGGGACTCTTTTGGGTTAAATGTCCAGTCAACCAAATCGCAACTCCTAAAAACCCTTGAACCAACCACCCATAAATCAGAATGCTCTTACTGGCAGCAACAGCGCGTCCGTAATTTAACCCTTGATGAATCAAATCAAAAAACCAACCGAAATACGGATTTTGAATCGCGCATTGATAGTCAATAAATCCAGGAAATTTCAACTGCCAGAAAGCAATGGCTGCAATAAAACTTGAAACAACTAACCACAAAGTAGCGCTCAGAAAAAGAAGACTTAAAGGCCCCTGTAAAGAGCGATCTAAATTCCCCTCTCCGCATCCCTCGAACTGAATATCTGATGAGCAATTCATAATAAAACCTCTATTTAACAACAATCACCCCTGCAGGACGAAGTGCTTTATTCTTGAGTGCCTCGACCTCGATCTCCATCGATCTCGAAATCGGAATTTGATAAATCCCTTTTGACTCATCGAGAACCGCATAATGATCCAAAATTGCCGCCTCTTTCGCACGCAACTCACTCAATTTTTTCGTTCGCTCAATCGCACGAGTTTGATCGTAGGTTTTATTCTCCTCACGGTAATTACAAAGAATAGAACCTGTCACAAATCCAAATAAAATGAGTCCAGCAATAATTTTCAAGAAGGAACTGAACCCTCCTTTTTTTTCTGTCTCTATCGATGTATCGCTCATAAATTCCTCTTAATTCTTTAAGTGAATGGATTCATCCAAGCGTGGATCCTTCACCGGATAAAGATTAGCTTTCGTCAGATTTTTTAGAAACACAGCCGCAATCACACAACCAATTCCTAAGAAGCAACTCGCATTGAGAAGGAAATGCTTCCAGTCTGGAATTGGACTCTTTTGATAGACAGGCATAATAATCCAATAAAGATCACACATATGAATGAAGATCATCCAAGAGGCTCCCGCAATTAAACGCCAAGGAGTTTTCTTCGCCTTCTGTCCGAGGAGCCAGAGAAAAGGAATAATAAAGTGACCCACTAACATTCCAATACTGAGCGGAAACCACTCTGGAGTATTGCGAATTTTATAAAA
This sequence comes from Akkermansia muciniphila, assembly GCA_945883905.1. GTDB lineage: Bacteria > Verrucomicrobiota > Verrucomicrobiia > Methylacidiphilales > CAMAQI01 > CAMAQI01. The sequence continues at coordinate 46,936 of CAMCYL010000006.1, forward strand.
AATCGTCTCTTCAGGAATGTTCGCATACCAAATCAACATAAACTGACTAAAAGCGATATAAGACCAGAAAATCGTAAAAGCAAACATCAGCTTTCCCACAATATGGAAATGCTCCTCGTTAACGAGTTGTAGGTATCCTTTCGCCTTCAATGAATGAAGAATAATCGCCAACAGGGCCATCGCTGAACCGGCACATCCGGCGAAAATATACACCCCCCACATCGTCGAGTACCAACGATAGTCCATACTCATCATCCAATCGATCGCCGAAAAACTAATGCTAATCGCAAAAAGAGCGATCACCCCGTAGGAGGTCTTTCTCATCACCACCGAATGGATCGGATGACCATCGCTATCTTGCTGTAAAGAACGTCGTCGGAACCATGCCCCAACAAGAACAAAGGTCGCAAAATAGAAGGCTAAACGAAGATAGAAAAAAGCCGGCCAATCAAATCCGAGTGTAAAATACCCCGCTTTTGCGTGATAGAGAGGATCATGAGCCGTCACCGCTGGATTCAACCAAGGCCAGAGGGAATGAAGTCGATCCCCTCCGACAATCGGTAACAAAGGAATAAAAAATAAGGCAAGATATGGAAAAACCCCAACGACATTCTCAAGTTGACGGCGAACTAAAGTATTCCAACCGGAGTTCGTGGCATGTTGCACCACAAGCCAGAAAAATGACCCTGCGGCCATTGTATAAAACACCATAAAGGAAAAAAGCCACGAAAAATTAAAGGCCTTTGGATTCAGGTGACAGCCAATGGCAGCCCCGATCAACCCTAAAACGCCGATGACCCAAAGGGCGGTAATCGTCCCTCCAAGGTCCTCTTTCTTTAAACTCACTCGATCTTGAACTTTTGCTTCCATGACTTTTAACCTGTTATTTTTTCAGCAACTTTTCACGTTCTGTTTCCGGAACGTCACTCAACGATGCCTTCTGACTTCGTTGCAATGCCCGAATATAAGCGACAACCGCCCAACGATCTTGAGGAGTAATATTCGCTCCATACCCCATCATCTGACCTTTTCCTTTCGTAATCGTATTGAAAATCTCTCCATCGGACATCGCACGAATCCGCTCATCGGTCAAATTCGCCACCCCTGCTAAACCGTACTGCGTCACGATCCCATTCCCCATTCCGGTCGAGCCGTGACAAACACGACAGTTAATCTCATAACGCTCTTTTCCCGCAGCCATAAACTTTGAAGAGACCGTAACACTTTTCGGCATTCCATCTCCCCACTGATTTCCAATCGCTCCGGTAACAAAGTATTGATCATCAATCGGAATCGTTGCAGGAACGGTTCCTGAAATTGGCATCCGCGAGGCTTGACCATCCGCAAAGAATTCGCTCGGCTTCTGATATTTGACTTTGGCTTGACGATCCATGTCATCAAATATCTCGATCGGGGGTCGCTCCGTCTTTTGACCTCGAAAACCAACGACACAGAGAACGACTGTGACCGCTACAAATAATCCTAGAAGGTAGTATCTCATTTTGAAATCACCGTGATTTGGGTTCCACCCAGTTCCGCTAATAGCTTCTTTGTCTCCTCTTCTGCGTAAAGAGGATCTGCTGCTTCAACAATTAAAAAGAAACCGTCATCACTGGCTCTTTTACAAAAAAGCTCCCAATTGAAAACGGGATGATTTAATCGAGGCATAATATTTGATATCAACATTCCCAAGATGGCGCCAAAAGCCGAAAGCAAAATCGTCAACTCAAACATCACCGGAAAAAAGGCCGGAAGCGCCCAATAGGGCTTTCCATTCACAATCAAGGGATAGAAGAGATCCAGCAACCAACCGCTTTGAATATCTTTCAAAAATTCAGGACGAGGAATTGAGGTCAACGATTCCAAGGAAATTCCAAGCGTAAAGCCCGTCATACCTCCAAATAAGACAAAGGTTGAAACCCAAGACTTACCCGTTCCCATCGCATTTTCCATTCCGTGAATCGGATACGGGGAATAGGTATCCCACCATTTGAATCCTTTGTCACGAATGACCTCCGCCGCATGATAAAGTTCTGTGGCCGATTTGAATTCAGCCCCTACTCCATAAACCGGTGCATTAGACATGATGACCTCCCTTGTGATCCTCTTTCCCATGGAAGTGAGGATCCGCTTCAGGAACCACACTCTTTACCTCGGCAATCGCAATCACCGGAAGGAATCGAATGAAGACCAAAAACAACCAAGTAAATAACCCACACGTTCCAACGAAAAGCGTGATGTCATTTAACGCGGGCTTGAACATTCCCCATGAAGAGGGAAGGAAGTCGCGATGAATCGAGGTCACGATAATCACGAAGCGCTCGTACCACATTCCGATGTTCGGTCCCCAAACAATAATCCAAACCGCAACGACATTCTTCCGGAATTTATTGACCCAGAATAATTGAGGAATCAATACGTTACAAATCATCATTCCCCAATAAGACCACCAATAGGGTCCTAAGGCTCGATTCCAAAAGGCATATTTTTCGTAAGGATTACCGCTATACCACGCAATGAAAAGTTCCATGAGATAGGCATATCCGACGATCGATCCCGTTAACAAAATAATCTTACACATATTATCAATATGCTTTTCAGTAATCAAATCTTCCAAACCGAAAATCGCCCGGAACGGAAGCATCACGGTCAACACCATCGCAAATCCTCCAAAGATCGCTCCTGCCACAAAATAAGGAGGGAAAATCGTCGTATGCCAACCCGGAATCACCGAGGTCGCAAAGTCAAAAGAAACGATGGAGTGAACCGACAAAACCAACGGTGTACTTAATCCCGCAAGACAGAGATAAGCCATTTCATAATGCTTCCATTGACGATTCGAGGAGCGCCAACCGAAAGAGAGAATATGATACAACTTCTTTTTCCAAACCTTTACTTCCCGATCACGTAAGGTTGCAAAATCAGGAATTAACCCTGTGTACCAGAAAAGGACGGAGACGGTAAAATATGTTGAAACCGCAAAAACGTCCCAAAGCAACGGACTACGGAAGTTGGGCCAGATTGCATTCGCCTGGGGAACAGGAGCAAGAAACCACGCAAACCAAACACGACCGACGTGAAAGGCCGGAAAGATTCCCGCACAGATCACGGCAAAAAGAGTCATCGCTTCCGCGGCACGATTAATCGAGGTCCGCCATTTTTGACGAGTCAAAAAGAGAATCGCCGAAATCAAAGTTCCTGCGTGCCCAATACCGATCCAAAACACGAAGTTCGTAATATCCCACGCCCAACCCACAGGATGATTCAATCCCCACGTTCCAATTCCAGTTGAAACGAGATAAATCAAACTCAAGGGAACGAGAAGGGTAATCGCTCCGCTAATAAAGAATGCAATCCACCACCAACGCGGGGTATCTCCCTCGATGATTGAACAAATTTTTTCGGTGATCCAATGAAAGCCTCGACCACTCCCGACGAGCGGGGGCCGTTCGACCTGCTTCGCCGCAGCGATGTAGTCCGGGCTATTCGCGTTCACTGATGTCGTGCCATGAGCCATAATTGTTACCCTTGTGCTTTAGTGATGGGCAGGCTCAGTTGAATGAGCCCCCTGTTTTTCGCCGTGACCCTGTTCATGTCCATGCTCTCCATGGCCACCAAGGTGACTTTGTTTATCCCAATCACTCTTAAGTCCGACTTTTTCAAAATCATCGGGGAGCAACGGGTTCGGATTACGAACTCGCGCCAAATAGGTCACACGAGGTCTTGTTCCAAGATAAGAAAGAACACCATAGTTTTGATCCAAGGCACGAAGCTTGGTCACTTCGCTCTCCGGATTGGCGATGTCACCGAAGACAATCGCCTCTGCAGGACAGGCCTGTTGACAAGCAGACTTAAAGGAATCGGTCGCAATTTTTTGTTTCTCGGTGTTTTTGGAAAGACGAAGCGCATTAATCTTCGCCTCTTCAACCCGCTGAACGCAAAAAGTACATTTTTCCATGACCCCACGCATCCGAACCGTGACATTCGGATTCTTTTGCATCTCCGTCATCTTATCGTCGTTTTGCTCGCCAAAAGGTCCGAAATATAAATTACCAACCTCAAAACCTAAAAGCTTATGGGACTTGTTTACTTTCCGCTTATTGTAATCAAAGAAGTTAAAACGACGTACTTTATAAGGACAGTTATTCGCGCAATATCGAGTTCCGATACAACGATTATAAGCCATCACATTGAGTCCATCCTCACTATGAATCGTCGCATTGACCGGACAAACGGTCTCACAGGGAGCATTTTCACAATGCTGACAAAGCATCGGCTGAAGGGCCATTTGCGGATCGGTCGGTGACTCCGAATAATAACGATCGATTCGCATCCAATGCATCGATCGACCGCGACCGACTTGGTTCTTTCCGACAATCGGAATATTGTTCTCACTTTGACAAGCAATGACGCAGGCATTACATCCAACACAAGTCGTTAAATCGATCACCATTCCCCATTGATGAGGATCGGTCATTGCAGGACGATGACCCGTTCCCATTTGAGTCTCATAAAGTGACCGCATATCCTCGGGTTGGTGACCATCGATTCCCATGACCTTTACGATCCCGGCGTTCTTATTAAATTCTTCAAGCGTCAACTCACGAACAATCGCACGCCCTTCCATGCTGAAATGATGTTGAGTTTGAGCCAGTTTAAAGTCTTTATTAGCACGAGTTAATTTGACGTTTTGCGCGACAAATAAATTTTGAGAGGTTCGAATTGAAAAAGCATTCGCCCCCACTTTATTTCCGACATAACCGTTAAACGAACGACCGTATCCAAGAGCAATCGCAATCGAATCATCGCTCTGTCCAGGCATTACATAAACCGGAATTTCAATCGATCGTCCCTCAACCTCAATAATCACCACATCCGCATCATCCCCATCAAGCTCCAAAGTCGGATTCTCTTCACGTCGCTTTACTTCTACAGGATCTAAAGCAATCGTAATCGGCTTGATCTCAGCGATTCTTAATCCCAATTTACGAGCGGTGGTGTAGCTCACGTAAGCGGCGTTATCCCATGTTAATTTCGACTGAACATCGGGCAACTCTTGAAGCCATCCGTTATTCGCATAACGACCATCATCAATTTTGGGACAGGCAAAAAAGGTGACTTCGAGTCCCTCTCGATAGCTTGGGAAGTTTTGCTTAATCGATTCGATCACCGCTCCAGAGCGATAACTAGGCGAAACAAGCGCAAAGGCAGAACCGGACCAGAATCCGTCATGAAGTAACTTATTCCAGTTATTCGCCTTGGTCACTTCGACAAAAGTTTTTTGAACCACTGTCATTTCAGGCGGAATCGGAAGATTGCTCGCTTGACCTGGTACCGTTGGCGCCGCGATCTTCGCAGGAGCGACCACTGGCATCGGCATCAGACACTCCTTTTCCCCTAAAAGTGCGGCAAAGAGTTGAAGTTCGGAAATCGCACCAAACAACGGAAGGATCATCGGCTGAAGCGCAAGATAAGTTCCATCCACCGCACGGGCATCTCCCCATGTTTCTAAGAAATGAGAGAGCGGAATCGTCCAGTCGGCCTTAACCGCCGTGGTCTCATCTTCATGAGTTCCGATACGAACCACTTGCTCAACCGATTTCTGAAGTTCGGACCAATTTAAATCAACGGGAGTATTGTAAACTGGATTTCCGCCGATAATGAAAAGTGTTTTAACGGAGCCTGCCTTCATGGCGGACACGAGTTCCGAAAGCGGAGCGGCCGGAATTTGTACCGGAGCGGTCACGCGAATAACTTCATTCCGATAAGCCCCAAGAGCTTGGTTAATCGCAATCGCAAGAAGATGAACCGCAACCGGTTGTTGACTTCCGACAACGACCATGCCTTTGCCGTACTTCACCAAATCAATCGCTGTCTCACGAGCCCAACGTTGTTGAGCCTCAGTGAAAGGAACAGATCCAGAAACAGAATTCGCGATCGTCGTTAATTCAGCTCCCGCTCCGTTGGCAGCCATCTCTTTTGCAACCAAAGCAAGAAAGGCCGGTTGTTGAGAGGCTTTCATCCGCAAACGGTGATCAGCCATCCCACCGGTGCTGGTGATGCGGCTTTCCGCAACATAAAGTCGATTCATCGTATCGCCCGACTTACGAACACGACGTCGGGAAGCAAACCCCTTAATCGCTCCAATTCCCCCTTCATCGGTCGCACAAAAATCGCAATCCAACGAGAGAATTACATCGGCTTTGTCAAATTGTGGAAGAAGTTGAAGACGTTGCCCAAAAGCAATCTCCGTTGCCTTGAGCTCCGATTCAGTCGAAATCGCCTCGTAAGCCGAGATTAATGCCTTCGGAAATTTTGATTTAAATTCAGCGCGCAGACGTTGAAGCGTTGGGGAGGTACTAGATTCCGTGAGGAAAGCAAGTCCCTCTCCTTGCGTCGCAGAGTAAGTTTTTGATACCTCATCAATATAACTCGCAAAAGCGGCGAGATCTACTTTCTTACTGCCTTTTTTAAAGGAACGAGTACGATCGGGATCGTAAAGATCAAGGATTGCGGCCTGAACGTGAGAATCAGAAAGTCCACTATTCAATAACGGATTGCCATCTAATTTTGTCGGACGCCCTTCATAAGTCGTGGCATGTAAGGAAATAGCCCCACGACGACGAGGCATTGCTGTCGAATAAAGGGTCGTTTTACCAGGAACCATCCATTCGGGAGAATTAGTAAAAGGAACGATATACCCCTCAGGACGGCGACACCCGGTCATCCCCAGCCCTGCGAGAGCTAGTGATCCTCCCATTAAACGAAGGAAGCTACGACGACTTACCGCATCGAGCTCGAGCTCATCGGCTCCTGCAGGAAATTCCCGTTGAAGCCATTTGCTAAACTCCGGTGTTCCGGAGAGCTCCTCTAAGCTGCGCCAGTATTGTTTACCGTTTTCTCTGTTTTCTGGATGTTGCCACTTGCGTTTCATGATCAGGAACCTCTTTAAAATGGTTTAGCGGTGACAGGCTTGACAGTTCTGTGAAGGGTTTACACCCCATTTTTTAACAAGTTCACGGCCTTGTTCAACTTGTGCCTTGGTACTGCCATCGCCGGCTTTCCAATCTAAATTAAAGACCTCTTCTTGAGGACGAATATGAAACTCCGGATTCCGGTGACACTCTAAACACCAGCCCATACTATGCGATTTATCATGCCAAACCACCTCCATCTCATTAATCTTCCCATGACAGCTTGCACAACTAATCCCACGATTTAAGTGAGCAGAGTGATTAAAATAAACGTAATCAGGGGCTTGATGGATTTTAATCCATTTCATCGGCTTGCCGGTCTCCCAGCTTTCGCGGAGAGGAGCGAGCTTCGGACTATTCGACTTCACCTGACGGTGACAATTCATACAGGTTTGGGTCGTCGGAACATTCGAATGGGAGCTGACCGTTCCAAAACTATGACAATAACGACAATCTAAGCCGAGTTGACCTGCATGGAGGGAGTGATCAAAGGCCACTGGCTGAGTCGGCTTATAGCCAATCCGAGTGTACTTCGGCGTGAAATAATAGGTAATCCCTAGAACAATCAAAATGACGGTAATCACCTTACAAAGGATGATTTTAATAGGGACGATATTCGTTTCTTTAGGAAATAGATTAGCCATGGATCAAATCCTTGATGAAAGCTTTTCCGATGAAGGAAGACATAATGTTATATTGCGTAGAACTCATGAGCGCCCATTTGTTTAAGCAACGCAATTGATTATGGCAACCTTTTTTCCACAAAAACCCGCTAAAATTTAGCAAAATAACGCTTGCCATATATATTGTCAAATCAGAGCAATAATCTTAAATCCCTGCCAACTCTTCGGCGGGATAGGTAATCATCTCCGATAAAGTGGGATGGTAATGAGGGATTCGAGCGATATCCAGAGCAGTTCCTTTAAAATACATGACGGCGATAATTTCATGAATTAACTCCGAAGCATGAGGTCCAACAATACTCCCCCCAAGGATTTTCCCGCTCTGAGGATCGCAAAGAAGCTTCATAAATCCGAATCTCTCCCCTTGGATCATCGATTTACCGTGATCTGAAAAAGGATATTGAGCCATTTTATACGGTATTCTTGCTCTTTGAAGCTCTGCTTCATTCAATCCAACTTGCGCCACTTCTGGATGGGTGAAAATAACAGTGGTTTTGAGACGATCCTCAAAATGAGCCGAAAGGGGACTTCCTTTTAAAAGCGAGACCGCATTCTGAGCCGCAATCTCCCCTTGTTGAATGGCAATATGCACCACCTCGTAAAGACTGGTCACATCCCCCGCTGCAAAAATATGTTTCTGCGAGGTTTGCATCCGAGAGTTTACGAGGAGCTTCCCTTGATTCACTTTCACTTTTGCCGCCTCAAGATGAAGCCCCGCAATTTGAGAAATTCGTCCCAATCCATAAAAAATCTCCTCGGAGTCTATTCGCTTGATCTTCCCTTTATATTTAAAATAGGTTCTTTTTTTTCCTTGAGTTCCTCGGAGTCTCTCAAATCGAATAAGTTCCGTTTCTGTGTAAATTTGAACTCCCTGACTTTCAAGTGCCTGACGAAGAGCCCCCGAAAGATCGGAATCAAAATCTCGAATCAGATGAGAACTTCTCTGAATGACCGTGACCTTCGTTCCAAGGTTGGCAAAGAACTGAGCAAATTCTAATGCGATCGCCCCTCCTCCGAGAACTGTAATCGATTTTGGAAGCCTCTTGATATCGAGGGCCGAATCACTTGTTAGATAGCCCGTCGACTCTAACCCCTCTAAAGGAAGGATTTGAATTTGAGAGCCGGTCGCCAAAAGAACTGTTTTCGAAGAGATGACTTCGGTTTTCTTTCCTGATTCAAGTTGAAGCTCGTTCGGCGATAGAAAACGCGCCTGAGCACGATAAAGCTTAAATTGACCGCTCAGAAGTTGTTTTTGACGATAGGAGGCAAAATCATCGATGAGCCCCTTCTTGCGTCTCATAATTGCAGAGAGATCCGGTCGAATCGCCTTCGCCTGAAGTCCAAACTGCTTGGCATGACGAATCTCATACCAACGTCGACTCGACTCCAGCAAGGCTTTCGTCGGCATACAGCCGCGAAGAATACAAAGACCTCCCAGTTCCTGGGCCCCATCAATGACCGCCACCTTAATCCCGAGAGCGATCGCCGTTCGTGCCGCCGCATAGCCAGCACTTCCCCCACCAATAATCGTCAAATCGTAAGATGGTTTCACGATTGAATTAAACCATTGAAGTTTAACAAAGCAAAGAGAAATGGAGCGCCGACGGCACTACTGTCCAAAACAAACCCGAGAATTTACTACGGAGAGGATCGTGAGCTCTTTCCGAGGAGAGGTGAAACCGATCCCCTAAAGAGAAACTCGATCGTTTTTTGAAAATCCTTTTTTCAAAGAAACGGGAAGGAACCACTTTTCTCAATTTTTACGAGAGCTCGATGTACTTAGCTTTGAAATATTAACAATCAAAATCCCCCAAATCATCCCTGCCGTTAAGCAAACCGGATATTGAAGCGCCTCTGGCATTGAATAAATGACGACATCTGTTAAAGACCAAAACACAACAATCCCAATCCACATCGGTAAATGTTTCTCGATAAAAAACAACTTCAATGAACCAAAGGAATTTAAAAGTCCGGTCAATTTAAAACCACAATCTCGCCATTGAAAGGCCACGACTTGAATAGGCACGGTCACAAAAAAAGAAAAAACAAAAAACTCAAATGTTATTTTTTTAATTAAAACAGCAATCGAACTGCTCTCCGTAAAAATATAATTTTGAAACTGATAAAAATAACTCGTCATGGTGTAAATAAATCCCATTAAAAAAAACTTGAAAATCATATCCAAAACATGATTTCGATTCCACTTCCCTTGATCCACACAGTAAACCCGAAAAAACTCGGAAAGAACTCCAATCATCAGTCCTGAAATTAAAAAAATCTCCCACCAAACCGATTCTTTTTTCCAACTTGCAATTTGCTCAAAAACAGGGCGACTCTCCTCTACTAAAAAATAGAGCCCTGCAATGATGACCATAATCACCTGCAAAACGATCGCCGCAGAAAAATTAGTCCGAAGCGCTTGATAACTAATCTTTAAACTACGCTGAAGCTCAATAAACATCGGACTATATTGAGGTTCAATTGGAGTAAAGTCGATTGAATAACCGTTAAGCGATTCAGATTTCAGTGAAACGGGTTAATTCAATTTGACGGGACGATTTAAGATCGAAGACTGATACGCCGCAAAAATCAATTGGACTGAGTTACGCGCCTCTTTTCCAGAAATCATCGGTCTCTTTTTTTCTCGGATCGAACATACAAAATCTTCGATGAGAAGACGATGCCCCTCCATTCCAATGGCCTTAGGGTCTCTTGAACCTCCACCAATCACTCCTCCTGTTTCCGAACGAATAAGAGCATCCTCAGGCTCCTCCTCTTCAAACTTCCAAGAGATAATCTGATCATTTTCTAGAATCGCCGATCCTTTACTCCCGGCGATCTCGATTCTCAAGTTTGACCCTGGCTTACAAGCGGTTGAAGCCTCAATAACCCCCATCCCCCCATGAGCATATCGTAAAGCGACCGCAATCGTATCCTCGACTTCAATTCGGTCGTGCGATAAGCATCCGGAATAAGCAAACAGCTCACTCGGCATCCCCACAATCCATTGTAAAAGATCCACGGCATGAATCCCTTGATTCATGAGGGCTCCTCCCCCATCTAACTTTCGCGTTCCACGCCAAGCCGCAGAGTCGTAGTACGACTGATCTCTCCACCATTTTAAATAGGCACTGCAAAGGGACAGCCTTCCAAATCGTTTGTCATCAACCGCTTTTTTCAATCTCCGAGCCCCATTTCCTACTCGCATTTGAAAAATACCAGCTAAGAGGGCATTGTTTTTTTTCTCAGCATCGATCATTTTATCGATCTTTTCTAAATTAATATCGAGAGGCTTTTCACAAAGGACCGCCTTGCCTTGATTTAACCCAGATTCGTCATTAGAAATTCATTTCTAATGCAATGCAATAGAAAGTGAATAATACAAGCACCTGATTTCCAATGACTTCTAAATAATTAAAAGCAAAGCGAAGTCAGCTCATTCTTTCACCAAAAGGGTGAAATAAAATCGATCCAAATCTCCCTCAAGAAAGCATGGAGGCATGAAATGAAAAACAGAATGAATTCTGATGAAAATCGGAATCTGAATCACTAGAAAATTCGATCTCTTAAGACCAGTAGTGCCACTAAAAATAGAAAAACCTTAAATACATTGTCTCGCGCAACGACGCCACGACGCAACGTTAAATCCCTACCCCCCCCCTCGTTCTGATCACGGCTCCTCCGAGCCTCCTCCCTATTTTTAAAAAGTTCTCGAAAACGAGCTTTCGATCTCTTTTAAAAAACAGGGACCTATCGCTTACGCTCTTGAGCTCAGAACTTCCCCCCTCACTTCATACAAAAAACAATCCGAGAATTTACCACTGAGAGGCCGAAAGGAATGAGCTCACGATCCTCTCCCTCTCTGACGTTGCGGCGTAGCGGCGTTGCGTGAGAACTGTTTTAGAATTTCAATCCTCCTCCTCAAATTCACCTACCAAATCCAGAGTTGTTTTCGACGGCAGTGCCTTAAAACAGGTTTTAAAGAGTGATTTTTAG
>CAMCYL010000007.1 GCA_945883905.1 Akkermansia muciniphila
AAGCGGAGACGAGGAGCGAGAGCCGCACGATCCCCGCTGTGGGCTCGAAGGCTTGAGCGACAAAGTCTTGCCGCTTTCAAAGACCTTCGCCCTCTGGGAAGAGCCCCCCTTGCCTTGGAGCTTTGTTGATCGTTCGTCGGTTATCACAGTGGATAGCCTCCTCTCTCTCGCCTCGCTCCAAGGCAAGGGATTGCTCTTCAGTTTATCCTCTATCCCCCGATCTGATCAGTAAAAGCGTAAGCGATAGATCCCTATTTTAAAAAGAGATCGAAAGCTCGTTTTCGAGAACTATTTAAAAATAGGGAGGAGGCTCGGAGGAGCCGAGGTCAGAACGAAGGGGGGTAGGGTTTTAACGTGGCGGCGTCGCGGCGTTGCGCGAGACAATGCATTAAAGTTTTTTTTGTTTTAGTGGCTACTAGTGTGATTGGCGATATGAGAGATAAAAACGATTCCTAATGCAGAATCTTAAAATCCGTATCTGACACCGAGATCGAGTTGGTGGGCGCTATAACTTTGATTTAAGAGTTCTGTTTGATAGCTTGCGGTCACACTCCAATGATCATCCGGTGTCACTGTTAGTCCTACACGGGTATTCATGGACTCTGGATCTAACTTTCGGGTCTCACTGCTAAACCAATTTCCTCCCGCTAAAAATCGGGACTGAATCTTTCGAGGATCCAGATACTCATGGCCCCAACTCAATCTTAAACTCGATCATAGGCTAAACTTCCCGTCGGTCCAAAACCCCAATTCCTCCATCTCATCTCATACCCCAGTTCACTTGACCCTTGAAGCACTACCCCTATTGCGATCAAAAATAGTGACACCAATCGATCGGTTTAATCCATCAGAATTACTATCAAATACTCCAAAAGAGGAAATTAAAATTGGAGATATAACATTAAAATTCATCCCCAATGGATTATCTTTTCTTCTGTCTGCCTCTGCTTTTGTATTAATTGACAAAAAACTTCCTACCCTTGGGGATTATCTTCAAGCGACACTCTTGATAGGAATCATTATTTCATTTCTTTTTTCGATTCCTTGTTTGATTTATGAAGGAATTATTTCTCAAAGAAAAGTGAAGCCTTTTTTAGAAGACCTGTGTCAAAAATCCTACTTACGGATCTCGTCACTTTAAAAGCCGATCAAATTCTTCGTCCAATTTTCTTGGTTTGATTAAAAGGCAAAGGCTCAGCCCATCGTATTTCGTTTTAACCAAGCCGTTTTACAATCGATGAGTATTCGAGTTCTGATAGAGCCTTGCTTTTAATTAATTGAGGTCTTTTAAAATCCATCTCAATTTGCTTTAAGGCCTCAGGGATACAGTCATTGATTTTGAGTAGTGGCAACGTCTTTCCAAGTGCATCAGGAAGAGATTTTCCATTTTTTAGTAACAGCTTAATCTCTGTTTCTTTAGGTTGAATGATTTCTCTCAAAAGGTTGGTTTGATATTCAACGGGAAACATCTTTTGAGCCCAAAGCGGTTGATAGTCACTGACCCTATCGACTAAACCGTTTTTAAGGTGCATGAGAAAAGAGTGAGGGCGGTCGCGGCGATTATTATCAAAAGCAAAAAAATGATCAGGAATAGACTTTGCAGCTAAAATGTTTTCTTGAACTCTCGGGTATCGAGAAATGATTTTATCAGAAGGAACATCGTGACCTCCACTTTCACTGCGGTGGATGACACGATGCTGGGCAAGCTGTGCGTCGGGGAGGTTGATAAAAATCAAAGTGACAAGAAAGCCCGCCTGCTTTGCTTCTTTGAGAAGATTGATCTTCGAAGGGTGTGAAAAAACGGTTTCAGAAACAAAACTCTTTTTTTCTTTGAGATACTTGGCTCTGGATTCCTCCGCCATCTTTTGAGCCTTGAGCGAGATCTCATCGGAATGAGTTGCATTATCAGGATCAATTTTTGTTGCAATTTGATCGGCATTTATAAACGGAAGCCCCAGAGGCTTCAATCGATCCTCATAAAATGTTGATTTTCCAGCACCATTAATGCCGGCTAAAAGAAAAAATTTTGGCTCTGTCTTCACGATAGATGAAGACTCAGATTAGCTGATTTGCTTCTCAGGAAAAAACTTTCTATTTTTTATTTTCCCAGTCCAAGTGGATCCGTCGGGTCGATGTTCCAATAAGCAATTCAATTCCTCGTCCCATTCACAGACAGCTTTACCTGTGATCTTTGGATCAAAAGTGATTTTAGTCGGGGTTGTGATCGCCGATAAGGCGGCATCATTTTGCTCTTTTTCAGAGAGGTCATCAAATTTTAATTGCCCAGCTTTGAACGCTCTTTGTCGTGTTTTCTGATACAAATCCGGTTCAGCAAGCTTACCGAGCTCAGCCCAATATTCGATTTGGCTAGGGACACTTCGATGAGAAACTAATCCCGATCTTTTTGCAGAATTCACTAATTCATCACTCAATTTGACAGGTACAGGCATGAAATTAATATAACCAAAAAGTAGCAAAAAGCAACTTTTAAAATTTAGCAATATGACATGATGACATTATGTCATAAAAAAAATTCTGCTTGAGAATTTGTTATGGATTTGTATAACGAAAAAATGCAGAAACAGCATTCAATTGCCCTCATTGTGGAGCTTATGCGGCTCAATTCTGGTATAGAGCTTTTGGTCAGGAATTAGAAAAAAATAATAGACCGAGACCTATGGGTAAAAATGAATGCTCAGATTTATTTAATAAATTTTATGAAGTAAAATGCACAAACAACGATCAGGCAAAAATGGAGCTCAAGCGACTTCAACGAATAGGCTCTGGTGAGGTTTTTTTTGAAGGGGATGAAAAATATGCGATGCCCTTGTGGAATCTTCATTTAAGCCAGTGCTATGTCTGCACTAAAAATAGTATTTGGAGAGGAGAAGAATTAATCTATCCTGCCTATAAGCTAGAAATCAAAGCCCACCACTCAATGCCACAAGAGATAAAAGAAGATTTTTGTGAAGCTTCTCAAATTTGTTTGATTTCACCAAGGGGGTCAGCTGCTTTGGCTCGTTTATGTATTCAAAAATTATGCAAAATTTTAGGAGGTCATGGAGAAAAAATAGACTCAGATATTGCCTTGCTAGTAAAGAATGGATTAAATAGTAAATATCAGAAAATGCTAGATTCAGTTCGAGTGATTGGAAATGAGTGCGTTCATCCTGGTAAATTAGACTTTAGAGATGATCATGACACTGCTAAAATGCTCTTAAGTATTATCAATTTACTGGTGGAAGAGTTGATTGAACAGCCTCAAAAACTTGAAGCTCTTTATCAAAAACTTCCTGAAGGTAAAAGACTCGCTATTGAGAAAAGGGATAAAAAGGAGTAATAAATATGAAACTATTAAGAAACTTTGAAATTTGTGATGGTGATAGTATTGGTAAAGTGGAAGTTTTTAGCGAGCCTAATAAAAACTCAAAAGTGATTGTAATGAGTCCTATAAAAGGAGCGTTCAGCGCAAATAGAGAAGAACATTTTGAGACCGCTAAGCGAAAATTGGGAATATGGTTCTCAGGATTGCATCGATGGTTTTTTGACTTTCGCCTTGATTCCGTAGAGTTTGACGGTCTGTTTAAAGTGAATATTTCGGAATACACAATTTTTGAATATGAGAAAGTTGACGGACGTTTTCGTAGTAAGCAAGAAAGCTCTCTTATAAAGCGAGATCATTTTTGGGGGTTAATGAATCTTGAAGATCCAGCATTAAAAGATTTGGAAAAAATCCAAGAAAAATATACTCGTGATGAAAATGCGTTTGAAATTTTGAGTGACTTATCAAGATACGATTTCAACAAGAATCGCACTTTGTTAAAATTATGGAAAGATGGTAAAAAGTCATGGCAAGGGGGAGCATGTGATTCTTCAATGTTTATAAAACAAGTTTCACCTTCAATTCGTATTTATAAAGCCAGTGGAATAAGTGCCATAATCAACCTGATTGAATCATGTCTTGTATCCCTTAAGGCTGATGAGGAATTGAGATTCGCTTTACTTCCTGATTTCATTGGAAATTACGAAGAATACTCTTAGTTTTTTTGGTGTTGTAAAATAAAAAAAGGATTTGTATGGAAGTGAACTATAGTGAAGATATTTACAAAATGAATTCGGAAACTGCAGAAAAAGCATTTAATGAGCGAAAAATATTTTTTGATTCAGTTTTACAAACATTTAAAAAATTGAGTGAGTCTAAAGGATTTAAATTTGATGTTGATAGTCTAAGTCCTAATAAAAAAAAATACTCCTTTATAAAAGAAGAAGGTAAACCATACGTTTTTTCAGCTTTTTTAATTTACACTTACGGAGACTCAATCATGCAAGGTTTTGTAATGAGAGAAGAAGATTTATTCAACGGACGCGTTATTCCTGTTGTTGTATTTATCGAAAATCTGCCTACCTACCTTGAACAAATTGAGTATTCCTGTAACATAAAAAAGGATAAGTCTTGGCGATTTTAATAGTTTATTTTCCCGAGTTAAAAGATTTTAAATTTCAACTAACTATTCACATTCATGGCCAATAAAAATTCAATATTGTTTTTCGTCTTCTTTACGCGATCCATCAAGGTCTCCATCGCTTCCGTGGCGGGCATCGAGGTAAAGGCTCGTCGAAGCATATGTATTCGAGGCAGCTCCTCAGCATGATAGAGAAGATCCTCTTTTCGAGTGCCGGACTTCGCAATGTTCACCGCAGGGTAAATCCGACGATCGGCTAATTGGCGATCGAGATTGATCTCCATGTTACCGGTTCCTTTGAACTCTTCGAAAATAACTTCATCCATCTTCGAGCCGGTTTCAACAAGGGCGGTTGCAATAATGGTCAAACTTCCTCCCTCTTCAATATTTCGAGCGGCACCAAAAAATCGTTTTGGTTTATGAAGCGCACTGGCATCGACTCCTCCGGAGAGAATCTTCCCACTATGCGGTTGCAAGGTATTGTAGGCACGAGCCAAACGGGTGATACTATCGAGTAGAATAATCACATCGATCTTATTCTCGGCTAAACGCTTTGCCCGTTCGATCACCACCTCCGCCACTTGAACGTGACGATCCGGCGGTTCATCAAAGGTCGAGCTCACCACTTCCCCTTTCACAGAGCGTTGCATATCCGTGACCTCTTCAGGACGCTCATCAATTAAAAGAACGATTAAATAAGCTTTCGGATAGTTAATGGCGATCGAATTTGCAATTTTCTGCATCAACATCGTTTTTCCGACCCGAGGTGGGGCGACGATCAATCCCCGTTGTCCAAAGCCGATCGGTGCGATCAGATCCATCGCCCGCATGGCAGGATCCGGAGTTGAGGTCTCTAAAATAATTCGACGATTTGGGAAAAGCGGGGTCAAGTTATCAAATAAAATTTTGTGACGACTTTTTTCAGGGTCCTCCCCCTCAATTTTATCGACCTTCACTAAGGCAAAATAGCGTTCTTTGTCACGAGGCGGGCGAACGGGACCGGCAATCAAATCCCCTTTCTTAAGTCCAAATCGACGGATCTGTGAAGGGGAGACATAAATATCCTCTGGGCAAGGAAGATAGTTGTAACGCCATGAACGGAGAAAGCCGTATCCATCAGAAAGAATTTCAAGGACCCCTTCGCCATGAATCGTTCCGTTTTGATCCGCGACCTTTTTTAAGATTTCGCAAATCAACTCGTTCTTACGAAGGGAGGAGGGATTTTCAACATTATAACTCATCGCCATCGTACTGAGTTCGGTGATCGAGATTCCTTGCATCTCGGACAAATCCATCACTAAACCGCCCGAAGGCATGACTTCCTCTCCCTCTGTATTGGGAATCGAGGCAGCCGCTGGAGCCGAGGCTAAAGCGGAGGAGGCAGCGGCCGCCGCGGCGGCAGCAGCGGCGAAAGCGGCGGTTGAGGTCGGAGCGGTGGGCGTATAGAGATCAGAGGAGGAGGTTGCGGGCATCGCCGGTTTAACAGGAGCGGCGGCCGGTTTCGGTTTTGGTTGCGAAAATTCTTGATCCTCATCATGGTGCTCTTCGTCACGCGGATAAAATTCCTGCGAGGAGGTGGTTTTCTTTGGGCGAGACATACGAGAGGTGGAGGGTTTACGGGGTGCTTTCATGATTTTAGAGAGGATTTGATCGTGTCCATTGTTGAAGTTGACTCTCCAAGACGTGAAGAGTGCCTTCGTTCCAAATAACCACGTCGCTTTTTTTCATTTTTTCTGAGAGAGGAAGTTGACTTTGAATTCTCAAATCAATCTGAGAAGGGGTCAATCCTCGATCGATCAATCGTTTTCGCCACGTCTTTTCAGAACAACTGACGGACATCACTTTTTGAAAGGAACTCTCCCACTCTTTCTCAAAAAGAAGGGGAATTACTACCGCAAATTGATTGGATTTCGATTGCTCTTGAAAACGCTTTTGTTCGGATCGCCATACCTGATAAATCAGAGGATGGGTGATTTGATTGAGTTTTTCCCGAAGTGAGGAGTTTCCAAAGACACGCTCTCCAAGAGAGCTTCGATTGATCGTCTGGTCGCTATTAAGGATTTCTTTTCCGAATACGTCAATGATATTTTTCCAGTTCGGTTGGTTCGGCTCCATCAATCGATGTGCAATTTCATCGGTATCAAGGACCGTCCATCCCATCGAAATTAAGATCTCTTTTACCGCCGACTTTCCACAAGCGATTCCACCTGTAATTCCTAATCCAAAGCCGTTCATTAACTCACCAAGGCCTTTTCATAAATTTTCTCGTATTTTTCAGCACTTTGATCCCAGGAGCGATTCAATATCATCATTTGCTTGCGAATCGAGGTCATCTGGGCGGAGTCGTTGTAGAGGACTAAAGAGCTCTCTAAAGCGGTTTGTAAAGCAGCGGTCTCGTACGGTTCAAAACTTAATCCGGTCCCTACTTTTGACTGAGGATTCCAATCTTGTACTGTATCTTTCAATCCGCCAACGGCATGAACAATTGGAACGGTTCCATAACGTTGACTATACATCTGAGTGAGTCCACAAGGTTCGTAACGGGAGGGAACTAAAAAGAAATCAGCTCCGGCAATAATCTGATGTGAAAGAGGCTCATTAAATTCGATTAAGACCTTTACTTTCTTGGGGAATTTTTTTTGTAAACTTAATAAATAGTTTTGATAGTGGAGATCCCCCTCCCCCATAAATACCATTTGCACCTCATGATTGGATAAAAAATGATCGAGCCCATTGGCCAAGAGATCGAAGCCTTTTTGACTCGCTAATCGTGCAATACAGGCATAAAGCGGAACTCCCCGCTCCTCGATCTTTAACCGCTTTTGAAGCCAAGATTTGCAACGCTCTTTCCCTGCGAGACGACGACCTGAAAAAGGCTCGATCAGCCGCTTATCTTTTTCCGGATTCCAACATTCGATATCGATTCCATTTAAAATTCCTGAGAGCTTAAAGGAATGCTCTTGGAGGACCGTCTCTAAACCACACCCTAAATCAGGGTGTTGGATCTCAATCGCATACTGAGGACTCACCGTCGTTACTTGATTCGCCATGAGAATCGCCCCCTTCATCCAATTAAAACGATTATAAAATTCATAGCTACGGGGAGTAAAATAGGAGGAATCTAAGTTCGAGAGGAGAAAGTCATGAGACCAAAAATTCCCCTGATAAGCGAGGTTATGAATCGTAAAAACGCTCTTGATCGGCAATCCTTGAGCCCGAATCAAACCTGGAATCAGTCCCGTTTGCCAATCGTGTAAATGGACAATCTCCGGGTGGGGTTCAATATATCGAAGTAATTCAACAGAGACCTTGGCAAAGAAAAGAAAACGGGCAGCTGAATCTTCGTATTCCCCGTAAAGATTTCCATAAAGATAGGATCGATCAAAAAATTCATCTCTTTGAACCAGAAAAAGCCGGATCCCATTTTCAGTCGTTGCCTCCCATATTCTCGCTAGAAAAGTTTGATTACCGAGTGAAACGGTGATCTGAAGGTCGGTTAATATTCGTTTCTTTAAATGTTCTGCAACACTCCGATAAAAGGGAAGAATCATCGAGACCGCATGTCCCCTTGCCTTGATTGCTGGAGGCAACGCCTGTAAAACATCCGCCAACCCCCCCGTCTTTGCGTAGGGAGCCAGTTCAGAGGCGATAAAGACGATATTCATCAGCACTCAGTTTTAAAGTTCTCTGCACCTATGTCAATATTTCAGGAAAAACGGGGACCTATCGCTTACGCTCTTGGGGTCAGAATCTCCTTTCCCTCTGACGTTGAGGCGTGGGCGAAGGGGGCAAAGAGGGCAAAAAGCCGCTATTGGCTAGAAGCGATTAGCCTAAAGCGAAAGAGATAAATTCAGATTCGTCATTAGAAATCCCTTTCTAATGCAATGCAATCGAAAGGGAATAATACAAACACTTAATTTCCAATGACTTCTAAAGAATTAAAAGCAAAGTGAAGTCAGCTCATTCTTTCACCAAAAGGGTGAAATAAAATCGATCAATCTAAAAACCGCAGATGATTTAACCACAGAACACACAAAATACACAGAAAGAGAATGTTATGCGAAAAAAGAGTCGATTTTTTCGTTCACCCTGCGGGTGAATCTCTTGTTTTTTATAAACCCTTAAAATTCAGTGTGTTCTGTGTCCGTCAGCTGACGGATCTGTGGTTCCAACTGCTTTTTCTAGGATCAAATCTCTTGATCCATTGCGTGACTTCGCGACCTTGGCGGTTAAAACTCCCATTCCCATTTCTGCTTCCGTGCCTTCCTTAGATTTCTTAATTTTCCTTACGGAAGGAAGGATCTAGGGACACTAGTGTCCAGCTAAAACAAAAAAACCTTAAATGCATTGTCTCGCGCAACGACGCTTCCTCCTACGTCCAAGCACTACGGCGAGACAAGCCGCCGCCACGTCAGAGAAGGAGAGGACCGTGAGCTCATTCCTTTCGTCGTCTCCTTCGTCGGCTGCCGCCTTCAGAGAATCTCTCCCGTTTCTTTGAAAAAAAGATTTTCAAAAAACGATCGAGTTTCTCTGGAGGGGATCGGTTTCACCTCTCCTCGGAAAGAGCTCACGATCCTCTCAGTGGGAAATTCTCTAATTGTTTTTGTATGAAGAGGGGGGGGAGTTCTAATCGCAAGAGCGTAAGCGATAGGTCCCTGTTTTTAAAAAGAGATCGAAAGCTCGTTTTCGAGATCTTTTTTAAAATAGGGAGAAGGCTTGCAAAAGCCGTGGTTAGAACGAGGGGGAGGTAAGGATTTAACGTTGCGTCGTCGCGGCGTTGCGTGAGACACTGTTTTAGAATTTCAATCCCCTGTCTTGAATTGGATGAAAATAAGTTTGACGAGTATTCATGAGATCATGAGTATTTACGAAAACAGTTTTCTGCTTTTTTTGTTTTTGATAAGTCACCAGCGAACCTCATTTGCACCCGCTGTAATCTAGGGATTGATTCCTCGATTGACATTTGACTCATTCGATTTAACTTACTTCTATGCCTATCGGACAAATTACTTCGAATTCAGGGTTAGTCGGCACGCTGGTGCTTGATTCTAAATCTCTTAATAATACGGGTATTTCAAGTCGCCAGATCAAGCCGATCAACCTTGCGGGAGAATCGGCCGGAAACTCCTTTGCTCCCCCCCCCGCCGCGGCTTCGAGCACTGGATTAGAACTCTCCCCCTCCGTTCAATCTTATAATTTTGTCGGAAAATTGACCTCCAGTGCCTCTGCTCCAGCAGCCGGATCAATTCTGAGTGTTGTGGCTTAGCTTTTCATCATCAAAACGCCCCACATTCTTCCCGTATTCCCTTTTTCAAGTCGATAGGAATAAAATCGATTTAGATTCGATCCGGTACAAAGTCCACAATCGAGATATTCGCAGACCCCCATCTCCTTGACCTGTTTTTCAATTTCCAACGCAAAGGGAATTTCATAATGGGGAGGTCGAATACAAGGTCCGAGCTGTACTCGAATATTCTCAATCTGTGAGCCTTTTTGATCTCTCATCACTTTTAAGGTTTCTGCGACAATATTGAGTTCTGTTCCTTTGCGTCCTGAATGAGCGACGGCGATGACCTTTTGAACCGGATCATAAAAGAAAACAGGACCACAGTCAGCGACTCGAACAATCAGCGCTAAGTTTAAAGAGGAGGTCACTAAGGCATCGACTCCAGAAACTTTTTCCTTCTGAGGTGCATCGACCACCGCAACACCACTCCCGTGGGGTTGCTCGGCTTGAATCGTTTGTGAAAAATCGATTCCTAATTTCTGTAAGGAGATCTCGAGCTCTTGATTTAAAGAGTCTAAGGAGCAAACGTGGCGTTCGGAAAATCCGTGAATTAATTCCGGAAAATTGAGGTGTGGAAATTGAATCCAATTCATAGAGATCGATCTTTAAAGGTTACTCTTTGCTTGGCTCTAACTTTAAGGCTTGTTCAGGTTCTTTGACTGATTTTTCAGGAACCGTGACGACTCCTTCCGCCGGAAGGATTATTTCGGATGCGGGGAGTTCGGAAGCAGGAGTTGGTCTTTGCGGACCGATTGGAATTTTGAGTTCCCCATTGTTTAGTAAAGGACTTTGTAAATCGGAGACCGTGTTCGACTCACTTGGGAGGGTGGAGGAATCAAAGCGATCCACCCAAATTGTGGGAATTCCTGTCGCACGCTCAAGTTCTGCCCAAGCAAGGACTAGATCATGTTTTGATTGGAGTTGATTTGTCCGAGAAGTTGTTAAAGCGACTTGGCTCGAAAGGGTGTCAATCTGAAGCCCGGTTCCGACACCGAATCGAACTCGAGCAAGTCGAAGTGTCTCCTCCGCTGATTCGATATTTTTATCTTGAGAGGCCAAAAGTTCTTTTGCCTCCAAATAACTTGAATAAGAACGCCGTACCTGAACTTCGATTTCGAATTTTTTCGCATCCATATCATGTTGAAGCTGACGAATCGCAGAACGAGTTTGATCAATCTTGGCTTTACTTTCAAAGCCATCGAAAATAGTCCACTTCCCTTGTATCCCCGCAATATATCCCTCATTGATTTGATCTAAATTTGGTTCTATCCGATCACTCATCCAATCATAGCCCCCAAAGATCGATAAAGAGGGGATCGATCCAGAACGATCGATCTTGATTTGTTTTTCTTTGCTTTGAATTTGAAATAATAGCGACTTGAGTTCCGGCCGATTTTCGATGCTTTTTTGAATCAACAATTCGACCTCAAGTTCCGATTTGATCTCTGGAAATTGACTCGCAATTTCAAACGGCACCTTCCCGATATCGGAGGGAAGATGAAATCCCATTGCCTGAGCCAACTCGGAAAGGGCAAGTCGATAGTTATTTTTCGCACGAATGAGCTTTGGCTTTTCATTTGCTAACTCAACCTCCGCACGAAGAACATTAAACTTTGTCGCCGTTCCTGCATTCAGCTTTTTTCGTTGTTGCTCAAGTTCCTCCTGAAGAAGCTGAATCGATTTTTCAGAAACCTCAATGAGTCCCTTTTGATAAATCGCCTGATAGTAGTTTTTCTTCACTGCCAAAATCGTTTCATTGACTAAATTCTGAACCTCTTGCTGAATCGATTGATGATTTAACTTCTCTCGCTCCTCAGCGGCAGAGAGTTTTCCTCCTTCATAAATGGCTTGAGTGACTCGGAGTGAGACCCCCCATTGATCTTCATTCTGGGGAGGACCAAAGGGAGCTCCAAAGCGACCTTTATCTTCCGTTTGAAGCGAGGGTGAAACGGATAATTGGGGCAAGGCCCCCGATCGGGCTTGGAGAACCAGCCCTTTATTTTTTATTAACTCCTCTTTCATTTTTAAAATCGAGGGATTTTTAATCATGGCATAATCTAAGCACTCGCGAAGGGAGAGCACTCCTCCCTTCACGGCCTCCCCTCGAAGAAGAGAAGGAGGAAGAAGCAAGAAAAGTAAAATCAGTTGCCTCAAGTTCGTGAAGATCTTCATGGAGAGCGGTAAGTTCATATAGAGTTCATCCAAAACGGAACGAGTTGAATACTTTTCCTGAGTAAAAATATTGACTGTACCGTCCAGACGGTATAGTTCTTAGAGATGTCCACTGAAAAAGCAAGTCCAGTCCGAGAGAAAATTCTCGAGGCGGCTGAAATGCATGTATTAGAGCATGGGACCTCCTCATTGACTCTGGAGGCGGTCGCTAAAGCGGCAGAGCTGAGTAAGGGGGGATTGCTTTACCATTTTCCGACAAAAGATGATCTCGTCAAAGGACTTGTCACTCGTGTTTATGAACATTGGATGCGCTGTCTTCAAGCGGCCTATGCGAAAGCAAAACCGGGAAAGGGTCATATGGCGCGAGTCCTTTTTCAAGATACCTTTGAGCCGGAACTTCCCCTCGATTCCCCGCAATGGAAAAGACACCAACGCCTTGTCGCAGCCCTTGCCGCGGCAGTTTCTCACAATCCCCAACTCATTCTTTGTTGTCGAGAAACGTATCAGAAATTTTTAATCGAATTTGAAAAAGATGAGCTCCCTCTTGGAAATTCGTTGATCATGATGTGTGTCTATGATGCCCTCTGGTGGTCAACGGTTTTTGGAACCTATACCTTGAATGAGCCTCAACGAGAGGCCTTGAAAAATAGTTTATCTCAGCTTCTTGAAATTGAACCGAAGAGGTCTTTGTGATTATCCGTTGGATTGTGACTCTTGTTTGTCTGGTCATTCTTATTTTGGGGATCGCTTATTTGAAATATTCACAGGTTCAAACGGCGATTGCTCAATTCGCCCATTTTGCACCTCCTCCGGCAGTGGTGACCTCAATGAAGGTTCCGTTCGAAAACTGGAGCAGTCATCTCGAAACCATTGGAACCTTCAAAGCCGTTCAAGGGATCTTATTGAGCTCTGAGGAATCGGGAAAAGTGGTTCGACTCAACTTCGAGTCGGGACAGTCGGTAAACCAAGGAGAGATTATTCTTCAAATGGATACTTCGGTTGAAGAGGCTCAACTTAAAACCTCAAAGGCAAAATTAGAACTCGCGCAAATTACCGCGGATCGCACGCGTCAATTGTTTAAGGAGCAGGTCGCTACCTCCTCAGAAATTGATGATGCTGACTCCAAATTAAAACAAATCTTAGCGGAGGTCACT
Source organism: Akkermansia muciniphila (assembly GCA_945883905.1). Taxonomy (GTDB): domain Bacteria; phylum Verrucomicrobiota; class Verrucomicrobiia; order Methylacidiphilales; family CAMAQI01; genus CAMAQI01. The sequence goes on from CAMCYL010000007.1 coordinate 13,077, forward strand.
GGTTTGACTGCTACGATTCAACGTAAAACCGTTACCGCTCCCTTCTCCGGGGTTCTCGGAATTCGCCAAGTTCAACTCGGTCAATATGTCACCCCCGGAACAACGTTGGTCAGTTTGCAAAACCTCAAACCGATCTACTTAAATTTCACGCTGCCTCAACAAAACATCAGTCAAATTAAATTGGGACAAAAGGTGAAAGTAAAAGTCGATACCTATCCCGGTCGAACTTTCGAAGGAAAACTCACGGCGATACAACCCGAGGTCGATTCACAAACCCGTAATATTCAACTTCAAGCCTCATTTGCCAATGAAGATGAAGCGCTCTACTCCGGAATGTTTTCCAATGTTTCGCTCAACTTAGATCGTGAAGTCAAATCGCTCATTATTCCTCTCACGGCGATTCAATACGCTCCGTATGGCGATGCGGTTTATGTGATTGAACCGATCAAGGATGAAAAAAGTGGCAAGCAATATCAAGGTGCCCGTCAACAATTCGTTAAACTCGGAGTCACACAAGGCGATTGGGTCCAGGTTCTGGAGGGTCTTCAAGAGGGAGAGGAGATCGCAACGATGGGGGTCTTTAAACTGCGTCAAGGGGTAGCCGTCGTCGTGAATAATGAAATTCAACCCAATCTCCAAAAGCAACCGGATATTAAGGATCGCTAATTCCTTTTCTAAGCAGATCACGAGCATGAAAATCACCGATCTTTTCATTCGAAAACCGATTTTGGCGATTAGTATCAATCTTTTGATTCTACTCATTGGAGTCACTTCGATCCAAAAACTCAACGTCCGTCAATATCCTCGTAGCGATAGTGCAGTGGTCGTCATTACCACCGCTTATATCGGAGCTAATGCCGATCTGGTTCGTGGCTACATTACCACTCCTCTGGAACGGGCGATCTCTAGTGCTGAGGGGATCGATTATCTTGAATCCGCTAGTCGCCAAGGATTAAGTACGATCCGAGTGAATCTCCAACTCAATTACAAGCCAAACGATGCCCTCACTCAGATTCAGTCCAAAATCGACCAAGTTAAAAATGAGCTTCCGCCAGAAGCCGAGACCTCAGTCATCAATGTCGAAAGCAAGGACACCTCCTTTGCCGCCATGTATATCAGTTTTTACTCTGATAAACTTGATGAGAATCAGATCACCGATTATTTAACCCGAGTCGTTCAACCGAAACTCTCTGTTGTTCCTGGAGTTCAACGGGCAGAAATCCTCGGAGATCGAACCTTTGCGATGCGAATTTGGCTCAAGCCGGATCGAATGGCCTCTCTCGGACTTTCTGCCACAGAGGTTCGCGCCGCCCTTTCAGGAAACAATGCGCTCTCGGCGATTGGAAATACAAAAGGGGCCTATATTCAGGTCAATTTAACGGCAAACACCGATCTCAAAAATAAATCTGAATTTGAAAATCTAATTGTTCAGGAAAAAAACGGAACGATCATCCGCCTGAAGGAGATCGCCGATGTGGAGTTAGGTGCTCAAAGCTATGAGGAGGATGTCCGATTCGGAGGCAAAAAAGCGACCTTCATGGGAATATACGTTCTTCCGAATGCAAATGCGCTTGATGTCATTAAGGGGGTCCGTGCCGTTTTTCCTGAGATTCAAAAAAATTTACCAACCGGAATATCGGGGAGTATCTCCTATGATTCCACCAAATATATCAGCGACTCCATTCATGAAGTCATCAAAACACTCACGGAAACGATTCTCATCGTCATCGTCGTTATCTATCTTTTTATCGGATCGCTTCGCTCGGTTCTTGTTCCCTTAGTCGCCATTCCCCTCTCCCTTGTTGGGGCCTGTTCCCTCATGTTGATGCTGGGATTCACGCTGAATCTTTTAACCCTTTTAGCGATCGTCTTAGCGGTGGGACTCGTGGTTGATGATGCGATTGTGATGCTTGAAAATGTTGAACGACATATCTCTGAAGGAAAATCACCGATTGATGCGGCCCTTATTGGGGCAAGGGAACTCCTCGGTCCGACGATCTCGATGACGATTACACTTGCCGCCGTTTACGCTCCGATTGGATTTCAAGGGGGGCTCACGGGCTCCTTGTTTCGCGAGTTCGCATTTGCTTTATCGGGGGCCGTGATCGTCTCAGGCATCGTCGCCCTGACTCTCTCCCCGATGATGTCCTCTGTTCTCCTCCATTCAAATAAAGAGATTCATGGATTTGAAAAATGGCTTAATCTATTCTTTGAAAAAGTAAAAAACTTCTATCGTTCGATCCTCAAAGAGACTTTAGTTTCCTATAAACTAACCCTTTTTGTCGGACTCATCATCGGACTTCTCTGGATTCCGTTCTATCTCCTCTCCATGAAAGAGCTTGCACCCGCCGAAGATCAAGGGATCGTTTTTGGAATTGTTCAGGCCTCCCCGAATGCCTCTTTGGATCAAACCACGCTCTACTCAAATCTCATCAACGATCGATTTTCTCAATTTCCGGAATGCGATCAAACATTTCAAATTATCACACCGACGGGGGGATTCTCTGGAATGGTTCTCAAGCCGTGGACCGAACGTAAACGAACCGCACAACAGTTGACTCAGGAGGCGATGGTAAAATTTAGTGATCTCAGCGGCATTCAATTTATCGCAGTGACCCCTCCGGCTCTTCCGGGAGGAAGCGATTTCCCCGTTGAGTTCATCATCTCCTCAACGGATGAACCGCGACTCCTCCTCGATTATGCGAATCAACTCGTCGGGAAAGCCTTTCAAAGTGGTCTTTTTATGTTTGCCGATAGTGATCTTAAATTCGATATCCCCCAAACTGAAATTGTTTTTGACCGTAATAAAGTGGCCTCCATGGGACTCAATCTTCAACAGGTTAGTGCCGATCTTGGGGCGATGCTCGGCGGGGATTACGTGAATCGGTTTAGTATTCAAGGACGAAGCTATAAAGTCATTCCACAAATCAAACGCTCCGAACGTTTAAACCCTGAACAAATAGAAAATCTCTATGTTCGAGGGCCGGAAGGAAAGTTGGTTCCTCTATCGACCTTTGCGACCCTCAAACACTCCGTGGAGCCACGTCAACTGAATCGCTTTCAACAACTCAATTCAGTTAAAATTTACGGCCCGATGATTCCAGGAATCACCCTTGATCAAGCCCTCTCCTTTTTAGAAAAAGAGGCAAAAAAAATACTCCCTCCTGAATACGCTGTCGATTTCTCAGGAGAGTCTCGTCAGTTACGCCAAGAGGGAGCCTCGCTAGCGCAAACCTTCATCCTTGCGATTCTCCTGATTTATCTCGTTCTTGCGGCTCAATTTGAAAGCTTTCGAGATCCTTTTATCATTATCCTTGGATCGGTCCCGTTAGCACTCAGTGGAGCCCTCATCTTTGTCTTTTTCGGAGTCAAAGGATCAACCATCAATATCTACACCCAAGTGGGGCTTATTACCCTTGTCGGACTTGTCGCAAAAAATGGAATTCTGATCGTGGAATTTGCCAACAAACTTCAAGAAGAGGGCTTATCGAAATTGGACGCGGTTCGTGAGGCCTCCTCCACCCGACTTCGCCCGATTCTGATGACCTCTGCGGCAACGGTCTTTGGTCACCTCCCTCTGGTCTTCGTCACAGGAGCAGGAGCCGCGGCTCGAAATAACATCGGGATCGTGTTGGTGACTGGAATGACGATTGGAACCATCTTTACCCTTTTCATCGTGCCCTCAATCTATCTGCTCCTCGGTACCAATCACAGCGTAAAAAAAGAGATCCCCACAACCTAATCCAAAGAATGAATTCATGGAGATCCCCGTATTCATTTTTAGATCCCTGATATGAAATCTCTCCCTATTTCTGAAAATTGGAAAAAAACGCACACACAGCTTCTCTGTGAAAGTTATTTCCATTTTTTTCATCAGCCATTGCTGTCACTTCCCTCCCCTACTTTCAATGATCTTTTTGAGGCTCCTTTTTTCCTTCTCTCTCACGGAATTGAATTGGATCCCCTGCTCAACTTTGGGAATCGTCGTGCCTTGGAATTATGGGAACTTTCTTGGGAGGAACTCACTCAAATGCCCTCTCGCCTCACGGCAGAGCCCATGGAAAGAGAGACCCGAGCGCAGTTTATGAACAGCGTTCGAACTCACGAATTTGTCGAAAACTATTCAGGAATTCGAATCAGTAAATCGGGTCGACGGTTTAAAATCGAAAATGCGAAGGTCTGGAATTTAATCGATTCAGAAAATCAACTACGAGGTCAAGCAGCCCTCTTCGATCAATGGAGCTATCTTTAACCTAAAAACAACAGATGAATTAACCACAGAAAACACAAAATACACAGAAAGAAAAGTTTATGCTAAATCTATTTCCCTATGGGTTAAGAAGTTAATTTTTCTAACTTATTTCTATTTCTATTTGAGTGAGTTATTGTTTATTTTTAATTAAACTGATCGTCCCGACGATGGCTAAAATCGCCACTAAGATTCCTGCGGATCCACAGCGCATCGCAAAAAGCATCTCATCGGCGCCCTTCCCATAATAAAGTAAGATGATCGAATAAATCACTCCTCCAAGACCAAAAATCAAACACTCCAAAATTCGGCGTGTCGCTAAAAAGAAAAAACCGAGAAGATGTAAAACCCCCACAATCAACATATTTAAGGCAAATTGATCCATCCAAACGGTCGTTTGATATTCAACGTGTCCGAGGAGGATTCGACATAATAAATCGCTCTCATACAAAACAAATAAAACGCCGATCATTAAGGAACTGAAAAACATCCCTTTTAAACTCCAGGATTGACGATTTGTCGAATGGATCTCTGACCTCTGTGTAAAGTAAACCGTTAAAAAGGGAAGAGAGCCCAAAATGACTGCTCGCCCTAAAACTCCCGCTGCAGAATAGTTCCCAAGATCAATTCCCGTAAAGTATCGTTGAGCGATAATCTGATCCGCTTGCAAAAACAGAAAATTACCGACTCCGACGCCAATCGATGCGATTAAAAAAGGGAAAAAACCGGAAGGCAAGGGAACTGAAGAACTCACTTTCTTTCGATCTCTTGGAATAAATAAAAGCGCACTCCCCATCATTAACGCTCCGACTAACGTGGCAAAAACGCCTGACTCCGCGTTTCCCCAAAGCCAGACAAAAAAAATCCCCGCCAAAAGTCGAGTGATGGCTCCTCCAAGTGTTAAATAGCCCAGAATTTTAAATCGTCCCATTCCCGCACACCAAGCGGAGGCAACAACGCTCCATAGTTGAGCTGGAAGACAAATTAGGGCAACGAGTGAAAGTGCCGTTCGAGGGAAGTTTAAAAAATCCTGAACAGGTTTCCAAAGAAGTAAGGAAATCAGAATCAAAGCCCAAGTCCCTCTCCACAACCAAGTCAAACTTTGTTGTCGAAAAGTCTCCAGATTCTTCTCATTTCCCTCGGCCTTTAATCGTGCCAAGTAATGCGCCACGGTTTGACTCGACGCACTTAAAGGGACACTTGCAAATAAAATTACACCCAGGGTGCTATTCATATACCCAAACTCCTCCCGGGGCAGTAAACGTCCCATGGAGGCCTGGAAAATATAATGAATGATTGAAGAGAGTAAGCTAATGACCGTCAGGATAACTCCCGATTGTAAAAAGGGATCTGATTTAAAATTTGTATCGCTTTTCACAACACCCTAATCAACAACGACAAACTTCCCCGCTCGTACTGTCCAAACCTTGAGATTCACTTTTTTCAAATCCCCCTTTTGGTCAAACTCAATTGCTCCAAAAAGTGTTTCAAAGGGCTGTGACTTTAAAAGCGCGGAGACTTGATCCGCTTGAGTCGTTCCGGTCTTCTGTATTGCTGTAAACAAGACATTGGCGGCATCATAGCCGTAAAGCGAATAGGGCTCGATCGCGCCATATTTTGCGACATATTTTTGAATAAACGGTTGAGCTGCAGGAATTTGATGATGATCAGGCCAGAAGGAGATAAAAACATTCTCTCCATAGTTTCCCAAACTTTTTAAAAGCTCTGAATTCATCATTCCATCCCCAGAAAGAAGGGGAATATTAAATCCATCCTGACGCATTTGGACCACGAGAGGCCCCCCTTGATCGTACATTCCTCCCCAGAAAAGGGCCTCTGCTCCTTTCGCTTTCATTGCTGCAATGTTCGCTCGAAAATCTAACTCCTGTTCCGCCACTCCATCAAACAAAACGATCTCAGCTCCTTGGGAAAGGGCATACTTCCGAAACTCCTCCGCCACGCCACTTCCATAGGTCGTTTTGTTATTCAAAACTGCAAATTTCTTAATCTTTAACTTCCTGAGAGCATAATCAGCGGCATGAAGGGCTACCTGATCGTCACGACCGACAAGACGGAAAAGAGTCGCAAACCCCTGTTCGGTGACCTTTGGATTCGTTGATCCTGGAGTTATCTGCAAAATTTGATTTTCATGGTAGATTGTCGATGAGGGAATGGTACACCCACTATTAAAATGTCCCAATACCGCAACCACCCCTTGGGCAGAAATCTCCTGAGCTACTGCCACGGCCTTTTCCGGCTTTCCCTCATCATCTCTTACCACCATCTCAATGCGCTTTCCTAAAAGTCCCCCCTTGGCATTCCACTCCTCAATCGCAATCTGAGAACCGTAAATCATCGCACTCCCAATTTGTCCGTTCGAACCGGTCATTACTCCCGCTAATCCAATTTTAATGGTATCCTCAGATTTTTGACATCCGATGAGTCCAATTGCTAAAATCGATAATAAAAGATAATGTTTGATCATACTATGCGTCCTTCGTTCCACCTCTATTAGCTCGATTCTTTAAAGTTGAAAACGAAAAAAAATTACTGCTTTTCCGATGAGTTAATTTCTGTATTTTTGACTTAACTTTATAGGGAGTCTAATGAGACCTCCTTTAAAGCAACAGGGAGTTCCTATGAAATGGTCTGTATCAAAAAAAATTTATCTCGTCACTTTAGTCGGAGTGTTAAATGTCATCTGGACCGGTCTTGCCGCTTTTTATAGCGCTGAAAAAATTGATCATATCATCCTTGAAAAACAAACCCTCGTCATGGCTCTCCAAAATCACATGGAAGCCGATATGATGCATGATGCGCTCCGGGGTGATATTCTACAGACCCTTCATGCCGTTGCGATTAAAAACCTCGAAAAAATAGATGAAACAAAAAAGGCTTTGGCAGAGCATATTGAGATTTTTGAAAAATCAATCCGAGAAAATGAGGCATTAAATTTAGATCCTCCTATTAAAAAACATATTCAAAATGTCGGACCGGCCCTTGAAAGCTATACGCAATCGGCCCAAAAAATTGTTAAAACCGCAAGCATTGACCCTGGATCTGTCGAAGGACTTTACCCTCCCTTCCTCGAAAAATTCGAATTTCTTGAGACGGCTATGGAAAAGGTCACTCTCAAACTCGAAGAGGAATACAAATTATCTACTGAAAGGCTCAATCAAGAAACCACTGGTTTAATCAGAACCATTCTGATATCGATCGCTCTCGGTGTCCTCATTAATATTATTGTCTCGACCTTCATGACCCGCTGGATTCCAAGACCGTTCAAAATCATTACTGATCAACTCCATCAAATCGCAGAAGAAACAATTCATGCCGCATCACTTGTTTCCACATCGAGCGTTAATCTCTCCAATTCCTCAAATATCCAAGCCGCTTCTACTGAAGAAACCAGCGCCTCTCTTGAAATCATCCGGAATAACACTCAGAAAAATGCTGAAAACACACGACAAGCGCAACAATTAGCGACCCTCTCCAAAGAACTCACCGATGAAGGGGATAAAAAGATGAAGGAACTTGCGGCCGCGATGAGTCTCATTCAAAGCTCTAGCCACGAAATTAGTAAAATTATTAAGACGATCGATGAAATCGCCTTTCAAACAAATATCCTCGCTCTTAATGCAGCTGTCGAGGCCGCTCGAGCCGGTGAAGCCGGATCTGGTTTCGCCGTAGTGGCAGATGAGGTTCGTAACCTTGCCCAACGAAGCGCAATCGCCTCTCAAGAAACGGAAAGTAAAATCGCCCAATCTCTTTCCTCGAGCAAAAACGGAATCCTCATCACCAATGAGGTCCAAACGAATTTAAGTAAAATTACAAAAAACATTCATTTAATGAATGATCTGATGAAAGAGATCTCTCTCTCTTCGATCGAGGAAAACGATGGTATAAAACAAGTGACCCAATCAATGCATCAAATTTCAAGTATGACTCAAAGTAATGCCGCAAGCGCTGAAGAGACCTCAAGCGCTTCAACAGAGCTCGAAGCTCAAGCAGAGCAGCTTAAAAAAACGGTGGATCACCTCGAACTCGAAATCAGCGGAAAAAATACCGATAGAACTCTTTACGCAGAAACCTCTCGCTCGATTTCTCCTCCCCCAGCAAAACGACCGCTCCTCGGCGGACTTTAATTTACAACTCAAATTTTGCCTCCTCTCCGTAAGCATTCAGAGCTGGAGAAATTCAACCCTGATTCACCAGCTGACCATGAGCGTCAACCTAAGCAAAAACAGGATTCACCACGGGGTAAACGGAGGGCAACGGAGGAGAATACGGTTTTAATAGGGGAAAAGAGAGTTATCTTGGCTTTCAAACAAAGAGTGAATTGAATTTTCCTCCGTAGTCCTCCGTTTACCCCGTGGTAAAAATTGGATTTTCTCTTCTCATTAAGTTAATGTCTATGGGCAGCCGAAGGACGGTCTTGACCCCGTCAAGACAGTTTTTGCGTTGGAGATCGATTTATCTCTCATAACAGATCCCCAAAATGGTGATCAGAAATGGGTTTAAAATGTTTCCTTTGCTTTCGTCGCCCAAAAGCGATGATGTTGTCGATTCACTTCCTCAAAATACGAATATCGATATCGAAGCAAAGGAATTATGAGACTACTTCTTGTTGACGGACATTACTACCTCTACCGCTCTTTTCACGCGATTCAAGGTCTTGCTAACGCCCAAGGGCAGCCGACGAATGCCCTTTATGGTTTAACAAAAGCGGTCAAGCGAATGATCCAAGATCTTCAGCCAGATCGAATGCTCCTCGTTCTCGATGGAGGGGTCCCTCAAGAGCGAATGGATCTCGTTCCGGAATATAAGGCTCAAAGACCGTCAATGCCAGATGAGCTCGCTCGTCAAATTGATCAAGTCCCCGAATTGATGGAGGCCCTTGGAATCCCCATGACTCAATGGATTGGAGAGGAGGCAGATGATGTGATCGCGAGTTACACCAAAGCCCATACACAAGGGGAGACGATTATTGCCAGTAACGACAAGGATCTCATGCAACTGGTCAACGATCGAGTCCGGATCTATCAACCGCAAAAAGAGGGTTTTGATCTCTTGGGTGAAAAGGAGGTTGAAGAGAAATGGGGGGTTCCTGCATCTCTCATTGGCGATCTTCTCGCTCTCACAGGTGACAGTGCCGACAACATTCCGGGGATTCCGGGAGTTGGTCCGAAAACCGCTGCAAAATGGATCAAAGCCCATGGAACATTGACTCAACTTCTTGAGCAGGCACCGACTCATCCGGATGAAAAAATTAAAAAGGCCTTTCAAGAATATGGAGTTCAAGTTCAAAAAAATCGAACGATGGTCCGTCTCCGGGTTCTGAGCCCTCTTCCTATTCCCATTCCAAAATTGCTCGTAGAACCTCAATACAACAAACAGATTCCTCTCTTTCAAAGTCACAATTTTAAAACCTTTCTTAAAGAGGCTCAAGCCGCATGGAAATCGTACCAACCCTCTGTTCAAGGAGAGCTTTTTTAACGATCGAATTGCTTTTACGATGATGATTGCGATTTTATCCTCGAAAAGGCAGTTGGAACCACAGATCCGTCAGCTGACGGACACAGAGCACACTGAATTTTAAGGGTTTATAAAAAACAGGGGATTCACCCGCTGGGAAAAATAACTCTTTTTTTTGCTTAACTTCTTCTTTCTGTGTATTTTGTGTATTCTGTGGTTAAATGGATTGCCGATTTTAGGTTTAACGGAACTCCCATCACGGCAATGAATAGTGTGACGATCGAACTCGAGGGCATCAATATAGCCGCGAGGACAGGACTCATCTCACCGGCAATCGAAATTCCTAATGTGATAAAATTATAGATTAACGCAAATGCGATCACCGCCCGAATCGCTCGTTGCCTGAGCTGAGCGACTTCAAAAAGGAATGAGATTCCTTTGAGACTTCCTCCTAACCAGTAAAAATCTGATTTCTTTTGTAAAAATCCCCGATCAATCGCTGGAGTTCCTGTGCAGAAACTTCGATTGAAGGCAAGGCTATCATTGGCTCCATCCCCCAACATCAATGTATCGAAATGATTGTTCTTCTCAATCCATAAGGCTTTATCTTGGGGGCTCATTTCTGCGTAAAGATGATCGGGAGCAACTCCTAAAATTGCCCCCATCTCGTGAACATTCTCGGAGCGATCTCCGCTCAAAAGATAGATCTCATAGCCTTGTCTTAAGAAGTTTTGAATCGTTTCACGCGCTTCCTCTCGGACTTTCTCTTTGAATTTTAGATCCAAAATTATTTTCCCATCACAAACCCAAACAGTCCTACTCATTTGATCCCCACATGCCCAGGAGGATCTCCCCAATCGCTCAACCTTCCCTTCCCTGATCATCTCGACCCCTTTTCCAACAATCTCTTCAACAGAGATTAAAGGAGCGGCTTTCTCCAATTGAGGATTAAAAGCCAGTAACTCCTTACGAATCGAGGTACAAACAGGATGTAAACTCCTTCGCACTAAAGAAAATAATCGTATCTGCTCCTCAGAATTAAGGTTTCTTAACGACTGGGGTGACTCTAACTCTAATGACTCCAAAGTAAGTGTTCCGGTTTTATCAAAAATAATTTTTTTTACTTTTAACAAACGATGCCAAAGCGTTGATTCCTTCAAGTAAACGCCATATTTTCTGAGAGAAAGAGCCGCTCGATCATCGATCATTGGAATCGCAACCCCAGAAGCGCAAGGACATGAAACAACCAAAATTGAGGTTATTATTTGAAGCGCCTTAAATCCATTCCCCGTTTTTAGATACCACCCCATGCCGGCGCCGCACGCAACGATCAAAATAAATAATAAATAGAACTTCACAAATCGCTCTAAGAGAAAATTCCGATGAGTTTTTCGCTCTTGAACATCGATTAATGATTTCAAGAGTGAATCCTGCCAAGCCTCCTTTGCCTCTAATAAGATCGGCTGCGATTGGAGACTTAACGCCCCCGCAGGGATGATCTCTCCTTGTTGATAACAACGAAGATCCGTCTCTCCACTAATCCAATCCATGCCAAACGTCCCCTCTTCTGAAAGAAAGATTGATTGAACAGGAACAGCCCCGCCAGAGATAAGACGAAACCGAGTCCCGATTTGAATTTCATCATTTAAAATTTTTCTCTCAGAAGACTCTGACAAAACATCGGTTAACGCCTCCTCCTCTTGTAAGAGTCGATTTCGATTTTCTTCCACGGACTTTAAATGAGCCCACCGTCCGACAAGCATCAAAAAAGTGAAGGTAGAGACAAATTCTAAATATAAAAAATCACTCCGATTCTGGCTCCACGCAATAACCGATGAGGCGTAAGCAATGGCAATTCCTAATCCGATCGGAATATCAATATGATAAACCCCATTTTTGAATCCCTCCCAACAACGTCGAAAAAAATAACTCCCCCCGACTAAAACAGTTAAGGTTGAAAAAAAAAGTAATAATCGAGCAAATAAGGGAGCGTATTCAAAACTTTTTTCCATCCCCAAATAGGTCGGAATCGCAAACAACATGGAGTTCATCGCAAAAGCACCGCACAGTCCTATTCTTGACAGTAACTGTCGGCTTTCTTGATGCCTCTCTTTTGAGAATTTTCCCAAGAGATAGCCAAAACGTTGAATCTTTTGAGCAAATTGCGCTAAATCAATTTCTCCTCGTTTCCATTTCAAGGCCATTGATCCAGCACTCGTATCAATCTCACAAGAAATTGCCCCCGGTTCCTTTAAGTAAACTCTCTCCAGTAACCAAATGCAACCAACACACGATATTCCTTGAATTGAAAATCGAGACTCCAGATCCATTTTTGGATTTTTTTCCTCCTGTGATACAACCTCTTTTATCCATTGATATTCGCGATTTTGAAAAACGGTTGAAGGAGCAGGCTGCAACTTTCCATCTTGAAAGTCATAAAATTGATCCAATTGATTTTCATGAATCAACTGATAAACATATTCACATCCCGCACAGCAAAAAAGATTGCTTCGATCATGCTTTCTCACTTCAGCCCCACAATGAAGACAGACTAAAGAAGAGGAAACCGAGTTCATTTATTTACTCTCCACTGGAATACAGGGAAAACCCCCTTGATGGCATGGCTGAGCCGCATTCATAAACTCCCCAGTGTACATCCTCCACCCCATGATAAATACAGCCACGAGTGCTAATCCTCGACGAAATATGTTTCTTTGTGAAAAACTCAATCTCGATTGAAATTGTAACCAAAAGTGCTGTGAAACTCCATAAATGGGAACGGTTCCTAAAACAAATCCGATCATAATCCACATTCCCCATAATCCATTTCCTGAAAGAAAGGCGGCGGAGCTCGAGAGGTAGAGCGGCGTACACGGCATTAAGGGAGTAACGAGTCCCAAACTAAAGCCGGAACGATTTTTAAATTTTAAAACCCAAGGATAAGTCCACCGCGCCACTTTAAATTCCCACGATCCGGGACTCATCTTCAATTCCCATCCCCACGCCAAAATGAAATAGACGGCAATAAAAAACCACCCAAGCACTTTTAAGGGTTTCATTGGTATTCCCTCAAAAAAGGTAGACCCTAGCGCCCCTGCAATCATTCCCAATAGTCCATAGGAAATAACTCTTCCAAAATGATACTGAATCAAAATATAACTCTTTTGAGTAATAGAGTCTGTTTTTACTAAAGCACAACTCAAAGGGCCACACATCCCCACGCAATGAAAACCAGTGATAAATCCTGCCAACACTGATCCCCAAAATAATCCCCACTCATTCATCCTACTTCTCCGACTCAATCGGAACCGGAGTCATTCCGATCGACTTTGAGAAAGGAATAAACCAAGCCCAGAGAATAAAAATAATTCCAAACCAAATCATAATCCAAATCCACGGACGCTTTTCAAGCCATTGTTTCATAATCGTTATTCATCCTCTTTATCACTAGGTCCTAAAAATGGAACCGTTTTGGAGATCGAAAATCGATTCACTTCTGATTCAATCTCAATTTTTACATGAAATCTCCCTTTAAAGGCCGATTGCGGTAATGTGACAACAACAGGCCTCATGACCTCACCCAATGCTGGGATCTCAATCTCTTCATGAACCCCATTCCCAATAATCGGATGATCGTGACTTTCAATCTCCAACATACATTTCACCGCAATGTTTTTCTTATTCAAGATTCTCACGAGATATTGATTTCGAATCATTCCTTTTTCTGAATCTAAATAGTAAGGAGCCCCTACCATTCTCAAGGCACTCATGGTGACAGGTCGAATTCCAAAAATAGCCCAACTCATAACTCCGATTCCTATTAATAAAAAAAACGTATAAAGAATCAATCGAGGACAGATAAATTTGGTCTCTAAGCCCTTTAAGCCCTGTAACGAGTCGTAACGAATCAGCCCCTTTAAACGATCTAACTTGGTCATGACCTCATCACAAGCATCAATACAGTTCGAACATCCGATGCACTCAATTTGTAATCCTTGTCGAATATCAATTCCTGTTGGGCAAACCTGTACGCAGCGCATACAATCAACACAATCCCCAGCCCCTTCAGTGCCCCGTTTTCCTCTTGGTTCTCCTCGATTTTCATCGTATCCAATGATGACCGAATGATCGTCGATTAACGCCGATTGGAAACGACCATAAGGACAGAGAACAATGCAGAACTGTTCTCTGAACCAAGCAAAGTTAAAATAAAGAACCAACGTCACAAACATCACTTTAAGAAAATATCCCCAATGCTCCCAGGGCAATGAGATCATCATCAGATAAAGTTTATGGGGTGTGATGAAGTAGGAGAGAAATAAATGAGCAATGACAAACGAGAGGATAAAAAAAAGCGAATGCTTGATCATCATTAATCTCATTTTTCGAAGAGTCCACGGTCCCTGGGCTAAAGCCTTACGCTCGAGGGCTCCTCCTTCGACGATCCGCTCGATTCGACGAACGACATGATCTAAAAATACGGTTTGTGGACAGCCCCAGCCGCACCATACCCTCCCTAATAATGCGGTGACATAATAGAGTGAAAAAGCGACGCCTGATACAACAAAAAAACCGAGCCAAATATCTTGTCCGACAAAAGTGAGCCCAAAAAGATGAAAATGATTTGTGTCTAAATCTAAAAAAACAGCTGGATTTCCATTGATCTGAATCCAAGGAAGAGCGGCATAAAGTATTATCAATCCATAACCAACAAGACGTCTCCAAAAAGTAAATCGACCTGAAACATCAGCCGGATAAACTATTTGTCGAGAACCATCCTCATTGATCGTCGTGACACTATCACGATTGGGTCTTTTGATTCCAAAGGATTTCATCGATTACTTGATCTCATCCTTCGTATGATGACTTAAAACAAAAGCCGCAACCTCTAAGATTCTTTTTTTACCTAAAACCTTTCCCCATTGCGGCATTCCTTTCTCTAAAACTCCATTTGTAATTGTCTGAACAACCTGAGTCGGCTTTCCTCCATGGATCCAAGTCGAATCGACAAGATTCACTCCAATCCCTCCCTTAAGTTCGGGTCCATGGCAGGCCGCGCAATTCGCCATAAAGGTCGTCTTCCCCGCTGCAACGGTAACACTTTCCTGACTCATACTCCATAGTTGATCATCGCTGACCTCTCCCCCGCCATTGGCAAGAGCCGCCATCTGAATTCGATTCAACTCCTGTTCAGCCTCGACCCCTTGATCGACAATCCCCCCCACTGAGGGCCAATGAAACCAAAACCAGTAGGCAAATGCATAAATGATCGCAAGATACAACGTCCATAGCCACCAATTCGGCAGTCGCTTATCATATTCCTGAATTCCATCAAAGGAATGGGGACGCAACGGATCTTCGTTTTGTTTTGTAGAATTTGGAAGAGGTTGTTCACTCATATTTTTTTCCCTTCTTCAATACCCTCATCATCGAGAGGCAAATCACCCAGTCGCTCGACCTCCTTTTTTGAAAGTCGAATCGCATAAATCGTCATTGCGATAAAAATTAAAAAAAACAGAACAAATGCGACTTGGGGGATCCAATCTACCCCCATCTCCCAATGAACTCTTTTAAACATAAATCTCCTTGTATTTAAGATTCATAAATCGGAACTCAGAAAATCTTGATTGAGGATTAAAAAATCTCACTGAAAATAAATTCATCACTTTACTCTTTGATCGGTTGATCCACCTTTTCAGATTTCCCAAGTTGTTGAAGATATGAGATCACAGCAACGATTTCACGATCGGGTTCAACGATAATCCCCTCTTTTTTTAGACTATCACTAATGAGTTGACCTTGAGCTAATGCCTCGCTTTTTATTTCATCCATCGTTCGTTTGGGATAAGGTACGCCGAGTTGAATCATCACCTTGAGTTTAGTCTCTAAAGAACGAAGATCGGTTTGATCCGTAATCAACCACCCATAATTAGGCATATTGGAACCTACCGATACCGATCTTGGATCCTCCATATGCTTATAGTGCCATGAGTTGGGATATTTACTTCCGACTCGATGGAGATCCGGACCCGTTCGTTTTGATCCCCATTGGAAAGGATGATCGTAAATCGATTCACCAATCCTTGAATAAGCGCCATAGCGCATCAGCTCACTTACAAAGGGACGAATCATCTGCGAGTGACAGTTGTAACATCCCTCTCGTATGTAAATATCACGACCTGCTAATTCCAATGGGGTATACGGAATCTGTCGATATCCCTCAATGTGATTTTTATTATGCATCACCAAAGTCGGAATAATTTGAATCGATCCCCCAATCGCTGCTGCTAAAAAGGTAAGGATTGTAAAGGGCATCGCATGATTTAATAAGCGATCGTACCATTCGCCCCAACTACTTCCACTGAGTTCCATATGAAGATAGCCCGTAATCAGAGTGAAAATTAACATCACTAAAGCAAACATTTTCAAAGTATCAGGACCGACCCCAAACATCATCGTAAAGATGATGATCAGCAAGGAGTACATCACAGGGGGATTTAGAAAAATATTCCAAAATCCCAAAGCAACCTCATCCGCATGTCCCTCCTCTTCAAGAACTTCAATAGTTCCATTCACCGCCTTACCCGTTCGAACGGTTCTCAGGATATTATAAGCCAGTAAAATAAAGCCGAGGAGATAGAGCACACCGCCTAAAAGACGAAGATGCATCATCGGACGAATTGAATTCAAGGTATCTAAGAAATTTGGGTTCTTCAACACTCCATCAGTACTAACCGCATTTAACATCAGTCCTTGAGTAATTCCTGAAACCCACATGGAAGCGACATAAAAAAGAATCCCGATCATTCCCAACCAAAAATGAAAATCGGCTAATTTAATCGAGTAAAGCTTTGTATTCCACAAACGGGGGACAAGCCAATAAATCATCCCTGCCGCCATAAAGCCATTCCATCCTAGTGTTCCGCTATGAACGTGCCCAATGGTCCAATCGGTATAGTGCGAGAGCGCATTCACCGATTTAATCGCCAATAATGGCCCCTCAAATGTCGCCATCCCGTAAAAAGTAATTCCAGCCACAAAAAACTTAATCACCGGATCCGTTCTTAATTTATCCCATGCCCCTCGAAGGGTCAGCAATCCATTTAACATTCCTCCCCAAGAGGGAGCCCATAACATTAAACTAAACACCATTCCAAGGGATTGGAGCCAAGGCGGAAGAGCGGTATTTAATAAATGATGGGGGCCCGCCCAAATATAAATAAAAACGAGCGACCAAAAATGCACAATTGAAAGTCGATAGGAATAAACCGGTCTTTCTGCCGCTTTCGGCATAAAATAATACATAATCCCTAAAATCGGAGTGGTTAAAAAAAAGGCCACGGCATTATGTCCATACCACCACTGAACCAAAGCGTCCTGCACCCCCCCAAAAATCGGATAACCGTGGAGCAAACTCGTCGGAATCTGTAAATGATTCACGATATACAACATTCCAATGACTAAAATCGTTGCAATGTAAAACCACAACGCAACGTAAAGGGTCTTCTCACGACGGATCGCTAAGGTCCAAAAGAAATTGATTCCAAAGATAACCCATATGACCGCAACCATAATATTAATCGGCCAAATTAACTCCGCATATTCCTTCCCGCGAGTGAGTCCCAGCGGTAATGAAATTGCCGCAAAGACAATAATTAATTGCCAGCCCCAGAAATGAACCCGAGAAAGAAAATCAGAGGCCAGTCTTGTCTTGCAGAGTCGTTGAGTTGAATAATAGATCCCAGCAAACATCATATTTCCAACAAATGCAAAAATCGCGGCATTCGTATGAAGTGGACGAAGTCGACCAAAAGAGGTCCACGGAATATTAAAATTCATCTTCCAAAAAGCCAGCTGGGATGCAATTAACACTCCGGCTAACATCCCCACGATTCCCCAAACAATCGTGACAATTAGAAATTTCCTTACAATATCGTCATCAAATACAATCGTTCTCTTATCATTATTCATCGTAAACTCCCTTTTTCCAACATCGTTTGTTTTGTTAGTTTCACCAGATCTCCATTCCTCGCTTGGATGTCTGAAGAGGATTCAGCGCTCGAGGTCGAGGCTTTGAACGAGGAGGCCCCCCCCTGGTAGCCACTGTCTGCCTCCAGCGGTAAAAGCGATTCCCGATCAGGTGAAAAAGCTCCACGGCTGCAAAAATATTGAAAAAAAAGAGCGATAAAAAGAAATACCAGCACGAGGCCAATAAAAATAGTTAACAAAATCACATTCATCTAAGATGAAATAACAGATTTTAAAAAACAAACAAAAGGAATTCTGTAATTCATGAAGAATTCATATTTTCTAATGGCTCTATTACTTTATAGACTAACATCGAAAAAAATGACTATTCTTTTGACCCAATCGACTCAAATGATTATGATCATGTAATGAATTCTAAGGAAAAACAAAAAACTTATCAATTCTTGCTACAAGATAGCAATATTGAATTAAAAAACCGCTATTTCCTCTCCATTATAGGAACACTCTCTTTGCTTTGGTTGCTTATTTCGGGTCTATTTTCATTGGTAGAATCGATTAAACTCCATGCTCCCTCTATTTTCAGCAATCACGTATCGATGAGTTACGGCAGAATTCATCATATCGCTCAACTTAGTTTTTTTGGCGCTCTTCTCCATGGTTTTTTATGGATCGGATTTAGTCATATTGTCAACAGAGCGCAATATTTATTAAAATTTAAAAATTATCTTATTATCAGTTATTTATTTTTAAATTCTTCGATTATTATTGGAATTATAGAAATAATTTCAGGAAACCTCAAAAATGGCACATTGATCTTTCCTTCTTGCTCACTTTTCCTGTTTTCTTTTAGTCTATTCTTCCTTATCCCGGTGATCTGGAGATCTCTTTTCGAGCGAAAACAACTCTCTCCCTCTGTTTTATTTGCCTCTCTCGCTTTTTGGATAATCCCTTTCTCCCTCATCACTATGTTATTCATATCCTCCTCCGGATTTCTTCATGCGGCCTATGGGAGCTGGATCCTTTCGTGGTTCTCTCACCACCTGTTTTCGCTTTTTCTTATTCCCTTAGGACTCTCAACTCTCCTCGAATATGCACAACGAATCACAAAGAAGGAGTTTCAGAACCCCTATCCGCTTTATTTTGCCTTTTGGATTTATACAACCGCCAATCTTCTGACAACCAGTGAACTCACTCAAGGGACTCATTCTTTCCTCCCGGCTTGGCTACGATCAATCAATACCGTTGGAGCTCTTTTCTCCTCCTTTTCAATTTTAATCCTCCTTCACTCCCTTTATTCCCATCTTAAACCGACTCTCTCGACTCTCAAAAAGAGACTCTCCTTCGGATTTTTTAGCTTTGCCTCTTTTTCAATCGCACTTCTCACAGGTATTAAAACGATCCTCGCATTTCAAGAGATCGAAAAATGGGTTCAGTTCACCTCCGTAATCCCAGCACTTCAAACCCTCTTGTCCTTTGGCTTTCTCCTCATGATCCTCTTTGCGTGGATTTACGAGGAGGCCCCTGAGATTCTCCAAGGGGCCTGGGTCTCCCC
Organism: Akkermansia muciniphila; assembly: GCA_945883905.1. Lineage (GTDB taxonomy): Bacteria > Verrucomicrobiota > Verrucomicrobiia > Methylacidiphilales > CAMAQI01 > CAMAQI01. Next base: position 32,342 of record CAMCYL010000007.1, read on the forward strand.
GTCGCTGATCCAAACTCATTTATGGCTAACCTCTCTTGCCACAGGTTTCACGACCCTCGCCCTTTTGATTGCGGGGGGAATCCAAATCTATCGTCATTCAAACGCAGAAATATCATTTTTGAGTACCTCCCTCTTGATTCGTCCCCTTCTTTGGGTTCAAAGCCTCTCTCTCGTCTTCCAGTTTTCCGGTTTCCTCATGATTGCACTTCTTTTCCTTCTCCTGCTTCTTCAATGGAAACCAAACCCCAAAAACTCAATGTTCATTAACCCCTCCTCCTAGTCTTATGAAATCGACTCCCTCTCCCCTCTCCTCGTTTATTAAAATTCTCTTCCTCATCATTCTCAGCTGGACTCTCCTTATTCTCACTCCAATGATTCAATTCGGAGCTCAAAAACCTTATGAAGAACAAGTCAGCGGTGAACTTGTTCCTCTCCCCCTCTCAGGACTTGCTGTCAGAGGAAGTCAGATCTATGAAGAAAATGGTTGTGCCAGCTGCCATACTCAACAGACCCGAAATCATCCACTCGATAGCGCCTCCTCTTACGGTAAGCGTGCGACGGTCACTCGCGATCTTCTTTATCAACCGGCAACCGTGGCCGGTTTTAATCGATGGGGACCTGATCTCTCCAATATCGGTGAACGAAAAAAATCGGCCGATTGGCATCATCAACACCTCTTTTCTCCGCAGAGTCTCTCCCCGGAATCGATCATGCCCTCCTACTCCTTTCTTTATGAAAAACGGAAAATAAAAGCGCAACCCTCCTCCGAGGCCTTGAAACTCCCTGCCTCGATTCCTCTCGAGCAAGATGAAGAAGTCATCCCCACCTCAGAGGCAAAGGCGCTCGTGGCGTATCTTCTTTCCCTCAATCAGTCTTATCCACTCCCTGAATCCCCCCTTCACGAAGACTCTGAAAAGTAACAAAATCGAGTGATTGATAATCTAAGTCAAATGACCTTAGAAATCGCTTAAAAAACGTTACCTTCCTAGATCATTTACATTTTTTTTTAATATGTAATTTTGTTATTATTAATATTTTTAATTAAATTAATGAATATTCATTAAAATAAAAAATCTCTTTTTAAGTAAAGAAGGAACGATTAGTGCTTATCGGTAAATACCTTAATAAAGGAGCTCATCGAGATCGGTATCTCATGAGAAAAATCAACGAGAGGAAAAAAAATTATGACTAAAAAAATAACATCACTCGTCAGAGTCGCTTGCATCAGCGCAGGGATTTGGATGACGAGCATCACAGGTCTCTTCGCCGAAGAGGAACCGGCTCCGGCCCCCGCCCCTGAACCGACCATTGAACAACGGGTTGCTGGACTTGAGGCCTATATGAACAATCTCGACCCTGCGGGGAGCAAGGTCACTGCAATCGCAGGTCCGGGTCACAATGCCTGGCTAATGACCTCCGCCGCTTTAGTTCTTTTTATGACCCTTCCCGGTTTAGCTCTTTTCTACGGCGGACTCGTTCGCTCGAAGAATATCCTCTCTGTGATGGCTCAATGTATGGGAATCACCGGATTGGTCGCAATCCTCTGGTACACCTTCGGATACAGCCTCGTCTTCGGAGCGAACTTTGCCAGTCCATTCCTTGGCGGAAGTGAAAACTTCTTTTTTAAAGGGGTCGATAGTGCTCCCAACACAAGCTATTGCTATTGGATCTCAGAGAATGTTTTCGCAATATTTCAATTAATGTTTGCGATTATCACTCCTGCCTTGATCATTGGTGCGATTGCTGAGCGCATGAAATTTTCTGCGATTATGCTTTTTGTGACATTATGGATGTTTGTTGTTTACTTCCCTCTCGCCCATATGATTTGGGGTTCGACTGGATATATGAACGGAGTTTGGAATGCCGATGCGGCAATTCCTGCGATCGACTTTGCTGGAGGAACCGTGGTTCACATGAGCTCCGGTTGGTCTGCGCTGGTTCTTTGTATCCTTCTTGGAAAGCGTCTTGGATTCGGACATACTCCGATGGCCCCACATAGCATGGTGCTTTGTATGGTTGGAACAGGAATGCTCTATGTGGGATGGTACGGTTTCAATGCCGGAAGCGCTCTCGCTGCTGATGGGATTGCCTCAAATGCCTTCACAACGACCACTTTAGCGGCGGCAGTTGCCTCCTTTGTTTGGGCCGGATTAGAATGGCTCCTTCGCGGAAAGGCCTCGATCCTCGGTTTCTGTTCTGGAATCGTTGCAGGACTCGTGGTGATCACCCCCGCTGCTGGTTATGTCACTGCGACTGGATCGGTCATTATTGGTGTTTTGGCAGGGGCGATTCCCTTCATCGCCTGTACCAAAATTAAACATCTGTTTGGGTATGATGATGCCTTAGATACCTTCGGTGTTCATGCGGTTGGTGGAACCTTAGGGGCTCTCCTCACCGGTATCCTTGCCGATCCTTCCGTTAATGCGAACCTGATCTCAGAAGGTTATGCGGCGAAGAACGGTCTCAAAGCCCTTGTTGAATCGGGTACCGTTTGGACCGCACAGCTGAAGGCGATGGGATTTACGATTGTACTCTCTGTTGTTGCAACGATCGTGATTACCTTTATTGTGAAAGCACTCGTTGGGCTTCGTCCAACTCCTGAAGTGGAGCAACAAGGACTCGATATCGTCGAACATGGTGAGCGTGGTTACGAGCATCATTCTTAATTCTCAAATTTAAAAAAGGTCACTCATGAAAAAAATTGAAGCTATTATCAAGCCGTTTAAACTCGAAGAGGTAAAATCAGGACTCCATGAAATTGGAGTGGAGGGAATGACCGTCACCGAAGTTAAAGGCTTTGGACGTCAAAAAGGGCATACTGAAATCTATCGTGGAAGCGAATACACCGTCGACTTCCTTCCCAAGGTCAAACTTGAAATCGTCGTTCCTGACGACAAATTAGACCTCGTCCTTAAGACGATCACTGCCAATGCCAAAACCGGTAAAATTGGCGATGGAAAGGTCTTCGTTATGAATGTGGAACAAGCGATTCGCATTCGAACCGATGAAAGCGGCGAGAAAGCCGTTTAATCGACCTTCGATCTGAATTCTCCGTAAACACCCCGAAGGTCACTTCGGGGTGTTTGCATTTAAGCCAGATCTGCAAAAGGAATTAAAAATGGAGCGCCGACCGCCTCCCCCCGATCAATATCTCAAGGGATTATTTAATAAATGGATATCGGAAGGGATAAGCGTAGTCCAATCCACGATAGGCTCGAATTGCCGCAATGATTGAAAAGAGAATTGAAACGACTTCGATGATCGCAATCATTAAAAATCCGATCCCAATCACCATCAATACATAGCTCGGAATTCGCAAAAGCACCAAGGTCATCTGAAAGTTAAAAGCGTTCTTGCCGTGAGTATCGATAAAAACGGACTCTCCCTTAAAAACCTGCCAGATAATAAAGGGGACACCGACTCCGATTAACGGAATCCATGACATAATCCCCCCTAAATGACATGCAAGGGCTATTGATTTTTCCTTCCAATTTCTATCTGTGATGACGGGACTTTCAACGGACGAACTGCTTTGATTAATCATAAAACCATCTCCTTATTTTATTAGGGGTAAACTCCACGAATTTTTTTTGCATTCACTACTTTTTGAATTCCTAACGCTAAAGCCGCTCGTCGATGAGATACTTTTTTTTCTTTAGAAAACTTCAGAACCTCCATGAAGGTCGTCTCTAAGGTACGATACAGGCGATCGTAGATTTCCGCCTCATTCCAAAAGAAATTTTGAATATCTTGAACCCATTCAAAATAACTCGTAATCACTCCCCCCGCATTACAAAGAATATCGGGGATTACAAAAATATCCCCTCTTTGTTCGATAATTACATCCGCCTCAAGATTCGTTGGTCCATTCGCCCCCTCTGCCAAGACTCGACATTTCAAAAGCTTCGCATTTTGGACATGAATGACTTGCTCGGTCGCCGCAGGAATTAGGACCTCACACTCTTGAATGAGAAGTTCTTCGTTTGAAATTTTTTCAGCCCCCGGAAATCCAGTGACACGCCCGTGAGCCTGATGATAGTCCCAAAGCTTTTGCGCATCAATTCCTTGCGGATTATAGAGCCCTCCAAAGGCATCAGAAACTCCAATAATTCGATAGCCAAATTTCGCCATTTGAAAGGCGGCATAGCTTCCTACATTTCCAAAACCCTGAATAATCACCCGTGAATCTGCAGGAAGCTTTAAGATTTCAACAGCTCGATTGGCTAAAAATGCCACCCCTCTTCCTGTTGCCTCTTTTCTTCCCAAGGAACCTCCAATACTCACGGGCTTACCCGTGACAATACTCGTATCGGTATGACCCACATGCATTGAATACGTATCCATCATCCAGGCCATCGTCTGCTCATTGGTTCCCATATCAGGAGCCATTACATCCGTATGGGGACCAATAAAAGGGAGCATTTCAACCGTATAACGTCGAGTCAATCCCTCTAACTCTCGTAAACTTAATTGAGCCGGATTACAGGTCACTCCCCCTTTTCCTCCGCCATAGGGCAATCCCGCTAAGGCACATTTCCAACTCATCCACATCGCTAATGCCGCCACTTCCCCCAGATCCACTTGAGGACTAAATCGGAGTCCCCCTTTGGTCGGCCCTAAAGATAAATGATGCTGAACACGATATCCGGAAAAAACCTTGGTCTCCCCGCTATCCATCCGAACAGGAATCGATACACACAAGAGACGCTTGGGCCATTTTGTTCGCTCTCGCAGCGATCTATCCAATGTTAAAAAATCAGCGGTTTCGTCAAACTGCTGACAGGCCATTTTAAATACCGGACTTTGAAGAAGAAATTCCATACAACAATTTTAGGAAGATTGATTTTGATTAAGAAAATTTTTAAGAAGGGATTTCCCTTCCCGAGTCAATATCGATTCCGGATGAAATTGGACCCCTTGAATCGGGTAACTCTTATGCCGAAGCCCCATAATCTCTTTTTCTGCCGTCTCGGCCGTAATCTCCAAACAATCGGGCAATGTCTCTCTTTTAACGATCAGGGAGTGATACCGTGTCGCCTCGAAAGGATTCGGTACATTTTTAAAAACACCTTGATTCTGATGTTGAATCATCGAGGTCTTTCCGTGCATTAGACGTTCTGCACGAACCACATCTCCTCCGAAAACCTCTCCAATGCATTGATGGCCTAAACAAACCCCCAAAAGTGGTATTTTCGATCCGAATCGCCGAATCACATCACAGGAAATTCCCGCCTCTTTTGGAGAACAAGGACCCGGGGAGATCACTAAATAGTGAGGCTTTAAGAGTTCAATCTCCTCTAACGTAATTTCATCATTTCGCTTTACCAAAGGCTCTGCCCCCATTTCGCCGAAATATTGCACGAGGTTGTAGGTAAAGGAATCGTAGTTATCGATTAACAAAAGCATTGGACCAATATAATCAAAATTGTTTTAATGGAAACCCCTTTTTAATCACGAACTCATTCGTATCCAAAACAAAAAAAACTTAAATACATTGTCTCACACAACGACGCGACGACGCTACGTTAAATCCCTACTCCCCCCCCTCGTTCTGACCACGGCTCCTCCGAGCCTCCTCCCTATTTTTTAAAATGTTCTCGAAAACGAGCTTTCGATCTCTTTTTAAAAATCCTTTTTTCAAAGAAACGGGAGAGATTCTCGGGAGGCGGCAGCCGACAAAGGAGGCGCCGATAGGAAAGAGATCATGATCCTCTCCCTTTCTGACGTTGCGGCGGCTTGTCTCGCCGTCTTGTCCGCCGTAGCCTTTGCGAAGGTGGAAGTGCTTGGACGTAGGAGGAAGCGTCGTTGCGTGAGAACTGCTTAGGATTTCAATCACTATTTTAACCGTTTCGGATGATGAGAGTCAGAGAAAAAATCTCCGTCGTTCGATTTTGGGATCCTTACCTGAATAGGAGAGGGCTCGATATTGACCCCCACAAGCGAGGAAAGATCTTGGATAGAATCTTGAAGAGAATTCGCTTGCGCAGACAGCTCCTGAGCTGCCGCCGCAAGCTCTTCTGAACTGGCTGCATTCGACTGAGTGGTTTTATCAAGTTCGGAAATCGCACTGTTGATTTGACCAATTCCCGTGCTTTGCTCCTTAGAGGCGGAGGCAATTTGGGAGATTGTTTGATCGATCAGACGAATCCGTTCGACAATCTCTTGAAAAGTTTTAGAGACACGGGTGCTGATCTCGACACCTCGATTACTGCGCTGGATTGATTCCGCAATTTTATCACTTGTTTCACGGGCGGCAATGGCACTTCGTTGCGCCAAATTGCGAACCTCTTCCGCAACAACACTAAATCCGGCTCCAGCCTCCCCTGCGCGGGCCGCCTCGACCGCGGCATTTAAAGCCAGAATGTTCGTTTGAAAGGCGATTTCATCGATCGACTTAATGATTTTTGCGATATCGTCGCTCGCTGATTTGATCGATTGAACCGCAATGGTCATCTCCTGCATCTCTTGGGAGCCCGATTCTGCTTTGAGTCGAGTCTCCTCAGCTAGTCCTTGAGCGCCCTGAGCATTCTCCGTTGTCGTTTTAGTCATGCTCGTGAGTTCCTCAATCGATGCACTTGTCTCTTCAATCGCCGCCGCTTGTCGGGAGGCCCCCTCAGCAAGCTGATGGGAGGCATTGGAGATCTCTTGGGAGGCTCCATTGGTTTGAATTGAAGCCCCGTTGATCGAATCGATCGCTTGATTTAAAGGTAAAACAATCATTCGACGATTTAAAAAATAAAAGACAATCGCAACGATCAGCAGAATGAAAAAAGAGGAGATTGCGGCATTTACACTTCCTTCCCTTATATTCGCATCAAGCATTTTAAAATCAGAGGTGAGGACAAAGGTGCCGTGAAGTTGACCTTCGATCCAATTTTCCATTTTAAATCCAAGAATATCTTTACCATCTCCGGTTGGACTGTTGGCGGGATCCCCATGACACCCAAGACAATCCGCAGAAAGCCGAATGGGGCGAGCATAAGTAATTTTCTTATTTTCTCGATCAACCTTAAAATATTCCTCATTGGACTCATTGGCAAAATAGCGAAGAATCTCTCGTTCCTCAGAACTCGGGGCATTATCCTTATTTCTCGGTTCATCGGCAGGGACATGAAAAGTAAACCCCTCAGACTCGGCAACAGGACGAATTGCATTCCAAGCGGCGACCACGGGGACTGTGTTATAGATAACCGCATCGTGATAATCTTTTCTTGTTTTAAGATCTTCGAGAAGCCGCGCTTTATCAAAGGCCCCTTTCTTCCATAATGCCGAGGTCGCTGCTCGGGCGGCCTCCCCTTCCTGAAGAATAATCTTCATTCTATCTTTAGTCGATTCTTCAACGGATTTTGTAACCTGATGATTTTGAATGATTAAAGAGATGATAGAGGAAAAAAAAACAGCCAAGATTGAGGCAAGGGTAATCTTAACGCCGAGAGTAAGTTTTTTCATAAATTTAACAAAAAAAAATACACTCTCAGAAAGTTAATGCCAAGATATATTAAGTATAATCAATTAATAATTGAATACTATTGAGGTAAATTATTATTTATTGTTATTTAATAGCAATAAATATAAAATTAATGTGGCTAGTTCCTATTTTATTAAGGATTGATTCCAATATTTACACAGGCATCTTTATTGGATGTCACATTTTATCGCTGGTGAATGGGAAACAGGAGAGGGAACACCCTTCTCCTCTTTTGATCCTTCGACGGGAGAGCTTGTTTGGAGGGGTCCTGCGGCCACCTCGAACGAAATCGATCATGCCATTGTGGCGGCTCAAAAAGCCTTTCCGGCTTGGAGTTTACTTTCTCACACCGAACGATTTTCAATTTTAAAACGATTTGCAGAGATTCTTCAAAAAAATGAGGGGGTACTTGCCCGACAGATTTCCTTAGAATCCGGAAAACCGCTCTGGGATGCGAAGGGAGAGATCGCAGGCATGATCGCTAAGATCGATCTTACCCTCCAAGCCCATCATCAACGCAACGACCCTTTTACAAAGAATAATGCGCTCACTCGATTTAAACCCCATGGGATTATCGCCGTTTTAGGACCGTTCAATTTTCCGGGACATCTTCCGAATGGACAGATCGTTCCGGCGCTGCTGGAGGGGAATGTCGTGATCTTTAAACCGAGTGAATTCACTCCCGGAGTGGCCGAGCTCACCGTTCGTTATTGGGTCGAAGCCGGAATTCCTTCCGGAGTTCTTCAACTCCTCCAAGGTCAAAAAGAGAGCGGGGAACTCCTGACCCATCATCCTAAAATCGATGGGCTTTTTTTTACAGGAAGCTCTACGGTCGGTCAAAAATTAATCGAGCATTTTGCCAAAACCCCGGAGAAAATTCTGGCGGTTGAAATGGGGGGCAATAATCCGCTGGTCGTTTGGGAGCCCTGCGATCCAGAGGCGGCTGTCCTCGGAATTATTCTCTCTGCCTTCACCAGCGCGGGACAACGATGTAACGCCGCAAGACGTCTCATCCTCCCCGATAATCGCTGGGGGGACTCGCTCCTCGAGAGATTAATCGATCAAACAAAAGCTCTCAAGGTCGGCTCCTTTCGAGAAAGTCCTGAACCGTTTATTGGCTCTCTCATCTCCGCAAAAGCAGCGGAGCGAGCGTTAGTGTCGCAACAAAACTTGATCACTCAAGGGGCAAAAGCCCTTTTGGCAATGAGATCGCTCAAAACAGGGACCGGACTTCTCACTCCTGGAATCCTTGAGATGCCGCAGAATCTCGCGGAAGATCAGGAGATCTTTGCTCCCTTACTTCAAGTCTATCGCGCTCCCACTTTTGAAGGAGCACTCACCTTAGCCAATGCCACCCGATTCGGACTTGCCGCCGCGCTCTTTTGTGATGAAAAGGAAAAATTCACGCAATTCTGGAGTACCATCCGGGCCGGAGTCATCCACTGGAATCATCCGACAAACCTCGCCAGCGGCTCTGCCCCCTTCGGAGGTCTGGGATCGAGCGGAAACCATCGCCCGGCCGGATATTTCATGATCGACTCCTGCGCTTATCCTGTCGCCTCCATGGAATCCCCTGAGCTCCAAAAACCGACCTCTCTTCCTCCAGGAATACGATCAGGTAATATTTAATTTTCAAACCTTAATCCTTGCGCTCTTTCGATAATCTCACAAAATATCGGCGTGAGTGGCTCTTTTGACCGTGAACTAATCGACCAAATTCGACAAGCGAGTGATATCGTCGATGTCATCGGTAGTTATGTCCCCCTCAAAAAAGCCGGACGTACTTTCAAGGCACTCAGTCCTTTTAAAAAGGAAAAGACCCCCTCTTTTTTTGTCGATCCCGCTCGTCAGATCTTCAAATGCTTCAGTTCTGGGCACGGCGGCGATGTCTTCAAGTTCGTCATGGTCTACGAAAACCTCGAATTTCCCGCCGCTGTCCGTCAAGTCGCTCAACGCTCTGGAATCAATATTCCAGAGAAACCGATGACGCCTCAACAAAACGAGCAAAAACAGGAGAAGGAGCAGCTCCTCCAAATTCATAGTGCAGTCACCTCTTGGTGGGCTCAGATTCTCCGCACTCAAGCGATGGCTGAACCGGCCCGCGAATACTTAAAAAAACGGAAAATTGGAATCGATCTCGCCCGTGAATTCAATCTCGGCTTCGCCCCTCCCGAATGGGATGCCACGATGAAATGGGGCCTCACTCAAGGATTCTCTACCGAGGCGATGGAACGAGCTGGTATCCTCACCCGAAATGAAGCGGGACGTATCTACGATCGTTTTCGAGGTCGCCTCATGTTTCCGATTGCCAACGACTCCGGTAACGTCGTCGCTTTTTCCGGTCGTCTTCTCGATCCCGAGGCTAAAGCCGCCAAATATGTCAACTCCCCGGAGACCTCGATTTTTACCAAAAGTCGTATCCTCTTCGGACTCGATAAAAATAAGCGAGAGATCTTAAATCATCATCACGCCATTTTATGCGAAGGACAGATCGATCTTATTCGACTCTATGAAAAGGGGATTCGGAATGCCGTTGCCTCTCAAGGAACCGCCTTCACCGAACATCATGCTCGATTATTAAAGCGCTACACTCAAGAGGTCACAATCTGCTTTGATGCCGATACTGCCGGTCAAGAAGCGGCTGTTCGCAGTGTTGAACTTCTCCTCCAAGAGGGACTTGCGATTAAAATTGCCACGATGCCCACGGGACAAGATCCGGATACCCTTCTCCGTGATGAGGTCGATGGCGTTAAAATGACGGCGATCTTAAATCAAGCCCTCGACTACTCTCGACATCTCTTGAATTTAACCTGTCAGCAGTTCGATATGAACTCCCCTCAAGGCAGGGCCCTTGCCTCCGATCGAATGTCCGATGTTCTCCTCAAACTCACCAATCCGATTCAACAACGACTGATCGCGCATGAAGTGGCGGCCCGTCTTCAGATCCCTTTATCGTTGCTCCTTCAAGAGATCGAAAAAAAGCAACGTACCCCGAACCTCGCCTCATCCGCACGATCGGAGGAGATTAATATCACCGAGGAAACTCTTCCTGTCCTTGAGGTCTCCTCAGCCGTCGAAGGTCTTTTTTCGCTCACCCTTTCTCATCCACCGCTCATTCCCCATCTCCAACGACATCTCAAACAGGAATGGCTAGAGAACTCCGCAGGAGGGGATCTACTCATGCGTATGATTGAGTCTTACACGGATGAGACTTGGCAGGAGCCGGCAGAGTTTCTGGTCCAATGCCAAGAAAATGAGAAAAACTATCTTGCAGGAATCATTCTCAATCCGACTCCCGTCCCTGAATCGACGACCTTAGAAACGATTGCAGGAAGTATGATCCTCAATCTTCAGAAGCAATGGCGACAGCGTAGGGTCCAGATTTTAGAGCAAGAAATTAAGTCTGGAATGTTGTCTGTGGATCAACTTCTATTGAAGTCAAAAGAATTACTTGATTTAAAACGAGCCTAAGATAGTTTCGCCAGTCCTTTAAAAAAGCCATAACTATGCCTAAGAAAACTGTACCTGCGAAGAAAAAAACCTCACCTGCACCTGCTAAAAAAAGTGCCCCGGTGGTTAAAAAATCGACTCCCCTCCCTCCTCGAAAGGATTTGAAGTCTAAATCCTCAAAATTGATTCCGCCCTTTAAACCGACTCAACCGACAAAGGGAGCAAAGTCAGTAAAGCCAGAACAGCCCCCCATTTCGGTGATTCCAGCAGCGAATAATCTCTCTCTTTCTGCTAAAATAGATGAAAAACAAATTGCCGCCATCTTTAGCGGTAACCCCGAACGTAAAGATCGTCTCAAGGAATTAATCCGTCTCGCTAAAGAGCAAGGCTATCTGACTTTTGATGATTTAAACGAATCACTCCCTGATAGTACGAATAATCCTGAGGAGATCGAAGGGGTAATGACTTTCCTTCGTACCCTAGAAATTGATATTATTGAGGCCTCTGAGGTCGATCGCTTTAAACAAAGCAACAGCCAAGAGGAACCGACAGCGGAAGAGGAAAAAGAGGCTCGACTTGATATTCTCGACGATCCTGTCCGTATGTACCTCAAGCAAATGGGTCAAGTCCCCTTGCTCACACGTGAACAAGAGGTCGAAATCTCCAAGCGAATCGAAGAGGCCGAATCCTCGGTCCAAGGGCTTGTCGATCAACTCGGATTTATCGCAAAGGAATACATCGGGATCGCCAATAAGCTCGAACAAGGTCGCGAACGTTTCGATCGCGTGGTCCAAGATAAAAAAATCGAGGGTCGCGAAAAGTATATGAAGTCGCTCAAGCGACTGATGCGCGATGTCGAAAAGGCTGATGAAAAAGCCAAGAAAATTTACGAAAAGCTCCTCAAAACAAGTCCCAAGTCTCCCAGCTTTAAATCGCTTTTGACCGATTATCAAAAGCAGATGAATGCTCTGAAACGACTTTATCCGAAGTTCTTTTATAAACAAAAAGTGGGCGAAGATTTTGTCGCCGTCTCCGAAACCTTTATACAACGGATTGCCGATAACGAGCATAAGATCGAAAAGCTCACGAAAAGCAAAAGCCGAAGTCGCGAAACACTTTCTCAAATCGAAGAGGCAAAGACCAATCTTCAAGATCTGGAAACACAGATCCGGATGCCCTTGGCAAACTTCAAGAACCACCATGGCCAACTCAAAACTTGGCTCAAGAAGTCGCTCAAGGCTAAAACCGAGATGGTCGAAGCCAATCTTCGTCTTGTGATCTCGATTGCGAAAAAATATACTAACCGTGGACTCTCCTTCCTCGATCTCATTCAAGAGGGAAATATGGGTTTAATGAAAGCGGTCGAAAAATTTGAATACCGTCGCGGTTACAAATTTTCAACTTATGCCACGTGGTGGATTCGTCAGGCCATTACTCGAAGTATCGCTGATCAAGCACGAACGATTCGTATTCCGGTTCACATGATCGAAACGATCAATAAATTAATGCGGGTTCAAAAACAACTCGTACAAGAATTCGGACGGGAACCGACTCCAGAGGAGATTGCCGACGAAATTCAAATCTCCGTCGAAAAAGTACGTGGAATTTTAAAGATGGCTCAACAGCCCATCTCGCTCCAAGCCCAAGTAGGAGATAGTGATGACACGACCTTCGGTGATTTCATCGAAGATAAATCGGCTGAAAATCCTTCGGAAATGGCCAGTTACTCGATGCTCCGTGAAAAAATTAAAGATGTCCTTGATACCTTAACGGATCGTGAACGTCTCGTTCTTGAACAACGATTCGGACTCGTCGATGGCTACTCTCGTACCCTCGAAGAGGTCGGTCGCCAATTTAAAGTCACTCGCGAACGAATCCGTCAAATCGAGGCGAAAGCCCTCCGTAAGATGCGTCACCCTACCCGACTTCGCCATCTGAACGGATTCCTAGAGACTGAAAATCCGTACGCGTAAACTCGACCCCATTCCATGGGGACAGTTGCTTCGTGTGAGAAATGCCTTTAGGGACTCCTGAACTTACCCAGGATCAGTCTCTCTCAGCTCGATCTTGCGGCAGCGTTAGAAATCGGATGCAAGGAGTTTGCTTCATTTGATGAACGACAAAGAACCCTTGCGAAGCTTGTTGGGTTTAAAATCTTGCCTGAAATTAATCATTTATCCCCTTAAGCGAACAGACTATCACGCTATCCAGTAATTTAAGCATTTGACGAAAAGGAGTTGAAGTCCCTATTTTCAGCTCCTCTCATATGAGTTTAAATAAATCGCTCCATCCCCTCGAAAAAATCCTCCAAGAACGCATTACTTACATCGATGGAGCGATGGGAACAATGATCCAGCAATACAAGTTGGAGGAAAATGATTTTCGAGGGACTCGATTTAAAGATTGGAAAGGGAAAGATCTTAAAGGAAACAATGAACTTCTCTTACTGACCAAACCGGAAGTCATTCTTGAGATTCATCAAAAATACTTTGCCGCCGGGGTCGATATCGTTGAGACGAATACCTTCAGTGCCACCTCGATTGGACAACATGATTTCTTTTTTAAAAATCATGAAGAGGGAAAAAAGAAGGATCAAAGTTTTTTTGAAGAGGTTATCCACGATCCCTTTTTAATTCAACTCACTCGCGACTTAAATCTTGCAGCCGCTAAACTTGCTCGCCAAGCGGCTGATGAATCGACCCAAAAAACCGGCTTACCACGATTCGTCGCAGGAGCCATCGGGCCGATGCCGGTCACGGCCTCTCTCTCCCCCGATGTTAATGATCCGAGTTTTCGTTCGGTTAATTTTAAACAACTCTGCCAATCATACACCGAACAACTCGAAGCCCTGATTGAGGGGGGCATTGATTTAATTCTCATCGAAACGATCTTTGATACTCTCAACGCCAAGGCGGCCCTTTACGCAACCCAAGAGGTCTTGGCCCGCACTGGTAAAGATCTTCCGATCATGATCTCTGGAACGATCACAGATAAAAGTGGTCGTACGCTCACCGGTCAGACCAGTGAGGCATTTTGGAACTCCGTCTCTCATGTAAAACCGTTAACGATCGGATTGAATTGCGCTCTCGGACCGGATCTGATGCGGGCGTATGTCGAGGAACTTTCCAAGATCTCTAATGCTTATACCTGTTTCTATCCCAATGCGGGGCTCCCCTCTCCGCTTTCACCGACCGGCTTTTCCGAGGTCCCAGAAACGTTAGCCCCTCAGATCCTCCCATGGGCAGAGGCTGGATTTATTAATATCATTGGGGGTTGCTGCGGAACGACCCCCGATCATATCGCCGCGATTAAAAAAGCGCTCGAAGGTTGCAAGCCTCGTCAACGCCCGACAATTCTTCCCCTGCTTCGACTCTCCGGCATGGAGCCCTTTACGCAAACCAAGGAGACTAATTTTATCAACGTCGGTGAACGGGCGAATGTCACTGGCTCTCCCAAGTTTGCAAAATTAATTCTCAATCAACAGTACGAAGAGGCCCTCGCAGTCGCTCGTCAACAGGTCGAAAACGGCGCTCAAATCATCGATATTAATATGGATGAAGGGATGTTGGATGGGGTCGCTGCGATGACCACGTTTGTCAACTTAGTAGCCAGTGAGCCGGATATCGCCAAGGTTCCGATCATGATCGATTCCTCCAAATGGGAGGTGATTGAGGCCGGTCTCCAATGTCTTCAGGGAAAAGGGATCGTCAACTCAATCAGTCTTAAAGAGGGTGAGGAGAAATTTTTAGAGCTCGCTCAAAAAATCATGCGTTATGGGGCGGCAACGGTCGTCATGGCTTTTGATGAAACCGGACAAGCGGATACTTTTGAGAAAAAAATTGCGATCTGTAAACGTTCCTATGATCTGTTGACTCAAAAGCTCGGATTTCCTCCGCAAGATATTATCTTTGATCCGAATATCTTAACCGTGGCGACCGGAATCGAGGAGCATCATAATTATGCGAACGATTTCATCAATGCCACGCGTTGGATTAAAGAAAACCTTCCGTATGCTAAGGTCAGTGGCGGAATCAGCAATATCTCCTTTAGCTTTAGAGGAAATAATACAGTTCGAGAGGCGATGCATAGTGCCTTTCTTTATCATGCGATCCAAGCCGGTCTCGATATGGGGATCGTAAATGCAGGTCTCCTTGAGGTCTATGAGGAGGTCCCGAAAGAGTTGTTAGAACTGGTCGAGGATGTGATCCTGAATCGTCGTCCCGATGCGACTGAACGTTTAGTCAGTTTTGGGGAATCCGTTAAGAAGAAAGATCCAACGGAAGCCAAAGTCGATGAGGCGTGGAGAAGTGAACCGGTCGAGAAACGTCTCGCTCATGCCTTAGTCAAAGGAATTGTTGATTTTATCGACGTTGATACCGAGGAGGCTCGTCAAAAATATAAACGACCGCTTCTTGTGATTGAAGGGCCGTTGATGGAGGGAATGAAGATCGTCGGCGATCTCTTTGGGGCCGGAAAAATGTTTTTGCCACAAGTCGTGAAGAGTGCTCGAGTGATGAAAAAATCGGTTGCTTATCTACTCCCCTATATGGAGGCAGAGAAAAAGGAGGGAGATAAAGCCAAGGCAAAAATTATCATGGCGACTGTCAAAGGAGATGTTCATGATATTGGTAAAAATATCGTCGGCGTCGTCCTCGCTTGTAATAACTACGAAGTGATTGATCTCGGCGTCATGGTCTCCTGCGATAAGATTTTAGCCTCCGCCAAAGAACATGGCGTTCAAGTGATTGGTTTAAGTGGACTCATTACCCCTTCACTCGATGAGATGATCCATGTGGCGAAAGAGATGAAACGTAACGGCTTTGATCTCCCGCTTCTCATCGGCGGTGCGACCACCAGTAAGGCGCATACAGCGATTAAAATCACCCCACATTACGATCATCCAATTATTCATGTTATCGATGCCTCACGTGTTGTAGGGGTGATGACAAAATTACTTTCCGATGAGATGCGGGAGACCTACCTCAAAGAGGTTCATGCCGACTATCAGAAAATTCGAGAGGATTACGCCACCCGCGCTTCACAAGCCAAACTCAGCTCGATCGCAGAGGCTCGCAAAAATGCCTATACGTGGTCACCGAGCGATTTTCCGATTGAAAAACCGTCTCAACTCGGAATCCAAGTCTTTGAGGATTTTGATCTCAAAAAATTAATTGAGTACATCGATTGGTCCCCCTTCTTTCATGCCTGGGAACTTCGGGGACGTTATCCTAAAATTTTCGAGGATGAGTTTGTTGGGGTTGAAGCCAAAAAACTTTTTGAGGAGGCCCAGGTCATCCTCAAAGAGATGCTCGAATCGAATCGTATTCACGGAAAAGCGGTAATCGGACTTTTTCCGGCGAATCGAGTTGGCGATGATATCGAGATCTATGCCGATGAATCGCGAAGCCAAGTTCTCACAAAATTTCATACGCTTCGCCAACAACTTCCCCGTACCGATGGCAAGCCGAACTATGCACTCGCTGATTTTATCGCCTCCAAAGATTCAGGCCTTGTCGATTATTTTGGCGGGTTTGCCGTGACCGCAGGAATCGGCGTTGAGGAGTTCGCGAAAGAATGCGAAAAGAATTTAGATGACTATAAAAGTATCATGGTCAAAGCTCTTGCCGATCGACTGGCAGAGGCCTTTGCTGAGTACATGCACAAACATGTCCGAGAGATTTGGGGATACGGAAAGAACGAAAATCTCGATAGTGAGGCCTTGATTCGAGAGGACTATCGGGGAATTCGTCCTGCTCCAGGATATCCTGCTTGCCCGGATCACACCGAAAAACGACTCCTCTTTGACCTCCTCAAGGTTCCTCAAAATACAACGATCGAACTCACAGAAAGCTGTGCTATGTATCCGGCGAGTTCGGTTTCCGGATTTTATTTTGCCCATCCTGAAGCGCGCTATTTTGCCGTGGGTCGTCTTGATCGTGATCAGATCGTCGATTACTCGCTTCGTACAGGGACTCCGATTGATGAAGTGGAGAAATGGCTTCGCCCGAATCTGAATTATGATCCTTAGTCAATCCTGTTTCTAAGGGCTATTTTTCACGGATTGACTAAAATCAGGCTTTTTTTATAGTCCTGGGGTGGATAGCTCTCAAATCCTAGTTTGTGCTGAAGATAAGAAAGCAACGGTTAAAGTGGTTGGCAAAGGTTCATTCCAAAATGCCCATCAACTTAAATCCTTTTATTTAAATGTAATTCCCAACGGAACGGACTCATTTGATGTCGACCTCAAGGAATGTACCTATTTAGATAGTACTTTTTTAGGAACACTCGCGATGCTCGGTTCTTCCGTTCGTAAAAAAGGGGGCCAACTCATTGTCCTCAATGCGAATGCCCGAAATTTAGAACTGATGCAAAACTTGGGGTTAGATCGACTTTTTACGATTGAAGTTCAAACGATCGAAATTGCCATCGACTGTCTTAAAGTTCAAAACGAACCGGCTTTAAACAAGACAGAGACCGGTCAGCAGATGTTAGAGGCTCATGAGATGTTGATCGAAGTCGACTCCAAAAATCTCTCCAAATTTAAAGATGTCGTCGCTTATCTTAAAGATGACCTAGGTTTAAATCCTTAAATTTCTCAGGAGTTGAATGACTTGGATTATCATATTTGCCCTCCTTGTTCTTTGTGGCTGGTTTTGGAGACGTTGGTATCTTACCGATGTTCGTGAAGTGGAGCTTCGTGAACGTTTTAAAACACTCCAACATGAAAAGAAGGTTGTTTTCGATTTTCTTCATAATCTAGGAGATGCGATGACCGATGGGATGGATCTCGATTACATGCTCCAAACGGTTCTCAACGGGGCAGAGAAAGTGACCGAAGCACGAGGCGGAATCATCTATCTTCTTAATCCGTTGACTCAAAAACTTTCTGTTGAAGTGGTTCATGGAATCTTCCCTCCCCCCTTTCCCATTAATGATGCGACTGCCGACAAAATCATGACCCATTGGGACTATTTAGAAACTTTTTTAAAGTCAGAAACGATCGATCTCTCCTCCCAAAATCTGATTGCTCAAGTCTGCCGAGAGAAACGATACCTTTGGATTCCAGATGCCTCGCACGATAACCGTTTCCCTAAATTCAAAGATGAATCCATGCGGATGAAAACATTAGTGGCGGTCCCCTTGAGCTATCAAAATGAGCCGATTGGAGTGATTGCGCTCGCCAATCGCATTGATAATACCCCCTTTCGTGAGACCGATTTTGAAATGCTGAAGTCACTGGGGGAACAGGCCTCGTTTGCGATCCATAGCATGACGACCTATAAGCAACTCATGGAACGTCAAAAGCTCGATCAAGATCTGGAGCTTGCCAGTGAAATTCAAAAGATATTGCTCCCCGAAAAATCCCCGAAAATTGATGGATTCGATGTCGTCGCTCGAAACTTCCCCGCTCGTCAGCTCAGCGGTGATTACTTTGATTTTATTGAGATTGATTCCGATCACTATGGGGTGGCGATCGCAGATGTCTCCGGAAAAGGGGTTCCCGCCTCGATTATTATGGCGATGTGTCGAAGTATTCTGCGGAGTCAAGCCGTGGGAAATCCCTCTCCCGCTCAAGTCTTAAAGGCCGTCAATCGTCAAATCGGTCCTGATATCCGCAAGGATATGTTTATTACAATGATCTATCTTGTGATTAACACGAAGACCCATGAAATTAAAATCTCTCGTGCGGGCCATGAGCTCCCCCTTCTTTTCCAAAAGAATCTAGGGGCATCAATCGCAATTCAATCGGCAGGACTTGCATTAGGAATCGATGAAGGGGATATATTTGATGAAGTCATCGATGAAAAGATCTTAAAACTAGAGCAAGGCGATACCCTACTCCTTTATACCGATGGGGTCTCAGAAGCCTTGAATACTGAAGGGGAGGAATTTGGACGAGAAAATCTTATTTCTTCATTGAAAAACGGCAGTCAAGTTTTAGCTTTCGATCTTCTTGACTCGATTGTCGAGAAGGTCCGCCATCATAGTGAAGGTCAGAATCAACTGGATGATATTACGTTGGCGATCATCCGAAGAATTTAAAAAATATGAGTGAACAAATTTATAACGATCAAAATCCGGCATTTGTTCTGATTAGTTCAGAGCTTTTAAAGAAAACCGAAGAGATGGCGGCGAAGGCGGTTGAACTTCAAGATCGCCTCCTCCGTATGTCTGCAGACTGGGATAACTCTCGGAAACGAATGCAAAAGGAAAAGGAAGAGGCCCTGAAATATGCAGCGGAGGGAGTTCTTGAAGAACTTCTCCCCGTCATCGATAATTTCGAGCTCGGTTTGCAGTCGGCTCAAAACGCTCAAGATGCAAAGTCGGTTGCTTACGGATTCCAAATGGTGCAAATGCAACTGAATCAATTTCTGAAAGATAACGGATTGGAATCGATCGACGCAGTCGGACAACTATTTGATCCTCATCTTCACGATGCCTTAGGTCATCATGAAACGACGGATCATCCGGAAGGAACCATTATGAGTCAGACCCGAAAAGGTTATAAAATAAAAGACCGACTCATGCGGCCTGCTGCTGTTTTTGTCGCAAAAGCTCCTGAATCCAACACTGAATAGAACGATAGACTATGGCAACCAAACGCGATTATTACGAAATCCTTGGGGTTTCAAGAAGTGCCTCTGAAGATGAGATTAAAAAATCATATCGTAAGCTAGCGGTCAAATTTCATCCGGATAAAAATCCCGGCGATAAAAGTGCGGAAGAAAAATTTAAAGAGTTAGGTGAGGCCTACGAAGCGCTCAGTAATCCTGATAAAAAAGCGGCTTACGATCGATTTGGTCATGCCGCCTTTACCCAAGGCGGCGGTGCCAGCGCCAGTGGATTTGGCGGAGGAGGCGGTGGCGCAGGGTTCCATGATCCCTTTGATGTCTTCCGTGAAGTATTCGGAAGTCAAGGCGGCGGTGGGGGTGGGGGTGGAATTTTTGGAAGTATTTTTGAAGATGCCTTTGGCGGCGGCTCTGGAAGTGATCGTGGACGGGGTTCCGATCTCCGTTATGACATGGAGATCAATTTAGAAGAGGCGGCGAAAGGATGTGAAAAAGAGATTACCGTCACGAAAGCTGAAACCTGCGATCATTGCAAAGGGACGGGGGCTGAACCAGGCTCAAAGCGCCATAAATGTCCAACCTGTGGAGGTCGGGGACAGGTCGCTGTTTCAAGAGGATTTTTTACGGTCGCTCAAACCTGTCCTCGCTGTCACGGAACCGGTGAAACGGTCGATAAGGTTTGCGTCAAATGTAAAGGGGAAGGACGACAAGAGAAAACCAGTAAACTCAAAGTTAAGATACCTGCCGGTGTCGATACCGGAGCACGACTCCGTCTCTCAGGTCATGGCGAAGGCGGTACACAAGGTTCCCCTTCGGGTGATCTTCACGTCGTGATTCGAGTTAAGGCCCATGAGCTTTTTCAACGGGATGGAAACGATCTTTATTGCGAAGTCCCGATCAGTTTCGGAAAAGCCGCCTTAGGAGGAGAGATCAAAGTCCCCACGCTTGAAGGAGCCGCGATGCTGAAAATCCCTGCAGGTACTCAATCCGGGAAAGCCTTTCGATTACGTTCCAAAGGAGTTCCGGATCTTCGAAATCGAGGCCTCGGCGATCTGATTATTAAAATCTATGTCGAGGTTCCCTCAAAGTTGAGCGAGCTTCAGATTGAAAAACTCCAAGGCTTTTTAGATGCCTGTAACGAAGACAGTAATCCACAGGAAAAATCTTTTTTCCATAAAGCAAAAGAGTTCTTTAAATAGATCACTCTATGGCGACAACTCCTTATCAAGTATTTGCGCGAAAGTATCGCCCCCAAACCTTTGCGGAGGTCGTCGGTCAAGATCACGTCACTCAAACTCTTTCCAATGCCATCAAGCATCAACGGATCGCTCAAGCCTATCTCTTCGTCGGCCCCCGAGGAACCGGAAAAACCTCCCTCGCCCGTATTCTTTCAAAGGCCTTAAATGCTCCCAACGGTCCTCGAATCGACTTCGATAATAACGATGAACTCTGCCAAGAGATTGCGGAGGGACGTTCATTGGATGTTCTCGAAATCGATGGAGCCTCCAATAACGGTGTCGAACAGGTTCGAGAACTTAGAGAAAAGGTCAAATATGCCCCAGTAAAAGGGAAATATAAGATCTATTATATTGATGAAGTTCACATGCTCTCCGATGCTGCCTTTAATGCCCTGCTTAAAACTCTCGAAGAGCCCCCTGCCCACGTCAAATTTGTTTTTGCAACGACTGAAGTTCATAAACTTCCGGCCACGATCCTCTCTCGTTGCCAACGTTTTGATTTACGACGAATCCCCGATCTTCTCATCTCTGAACATCTTCAAAAAATCTGTGATTGGGAAAAAATAAAAACAGAGCCAGGAGCCCTCACGGCTATCGCTCGTTATGCCGAAGGCGGATTGCGAGATGCGGAGGTTGCTCTCGACCAAGCCGTGAGCTTTTACGGAACAGAAGTCAAAGAGGATCATGTTCTCCAAATGTTTGGACTCAGCGGAATTGAACCGATTGCACAACTCGCCAAAGCGATCGTTCTAGGAGATGCCGCTCAGTCGATCCTTCAAGGTCGATCCCTGATTAAAGCCGGGAAGGATCTTAGCCGTCTCACTCAAGATCTTACCCGATTCTTTAGAAATCTGACGATTTATCAAATTTCAGCCGATATTCTTCAATCTGAAATCTCAACCCAAGAACAAACGATTCTCCAGGAATTAACCCCCCTCATCTCCACCTCAGCACTTTATCAAGTCATCGAAGAGTTGACCCTACTCGAAGGTCGTCTTCGTTTCGGCTCTGCAAAGGAAGTTCTCTTTGAAGTCTCTCTCATTCAAATGAGTCGCCTTCGTGAAAAGGTTTCGATTGAGGCGATCCTTTCTCGGATTGGCTCCGGAGAGACCCTCCCCCCTCCGCTCGTTACGCCCCCCCCCTCTCCAACACAACCCCTCTCGAAAGTCGCAGAGATCCCCCTTAAAAAGCCGGCCCCATCGGTAACAGTGACCTCAGTAAACCCACTCCCTGCGATCGATCCGGCGCTCGCTTGGAAGAAAGCCGTGGATCGTTTTGCGGCTGAACGCGCGATGGAGGCACCGACGATTCAAGCGACTCAATTCATGAGCTATCGGGCAGAGACGTTTGAAGTCGCGATTCCAGATCGTCTCAAAACCAAGATTCCCTATCTTCAAGGAGCACGAAATATCTCCCTCTTAGAGGAGAGTTTAAAAGAGTCCCTAGGTAAAACGGTAAAACTCGTTTTTATGACGCTCGATAGTAAAGAGATGCCTCAAGCCAACACCAATGAGCCGCCAATGAAGCCATTGAAGGATAATGATTACAGCAAAGACCCTTTGATTAAAGAGGCTCTTGAACTCTTTCAAGCCACCGTCGTTGGAACTGGTAAAATTGAGAATTAAATAAAAATAACAATTCAATAAAACTTAATTAATAATAATCTTAAAGGATAAAGATCATGAACATGATGAAACTGATGAAGCAAGCGCAAGAGATGCAATCGAAAATGCAAAAAATGCAGGGCGAAATTGCCCAACGTCAATACAGCGCAGAGTCCGGTGGAATCAAAGTCGTTACGAGTGGCGATGGCAATCTCATCAGCCTCAAGATCGATCCCGAATTTTTAAAGGGTGCCGATGCTGAAATGCTCGAAGATATGATCACCCTCGCCTTCCGTGACTCCCTTGAAAAGGGTCGCAAAGAGATGCAAGGGGAGATGGGCAAAATGACTGCGGGTATGGGTCTTCCTCCAGGACTAATGTAGAGCTTGCCCCAAAAGTAGAAGTGCCCTGACGGCCAGGGAGCTCCACGGGAAAGACTCTATCTCGCCTCAAGCGCGATGTTGATTCGTTTGCCTAAAAAATCCCTAATCCCATTTATTTTTAATCCCTTTTTATAAAAAATAAAGAGCGGCTCCTCATCAATCGTCCCCAAGGAACGCACATCTGAAAGGTCGAGACTGTTCTCTTGAGCGAGCCCACCAGGGATAAGCGCGAGATCCACTTTACCCTCGATTAACCATTGAAGATTCTCATACCCCCCACGACCATTAAGAACAGAGACTTGAATACCCTCTTTTTCAAGCGATGCCGCGTAAGATCGCGCCAAAGCATCAAAAACGCCCCCCGCATTCCCACCACCAATCGAAATCAATTTCGGAGGAGGAGTCTCCATCATCTCATATCCGACCCAACAGAGCCCTATAATGAGTAAAATAACGGTCGAAATTTTTATCAAAATATTAGTTTTCATAAATTAGATTCAATCTGAGCTATTACTGTAAGTTTTGAAATAAAGAAGTAACAGAAAATGAGATTAATGATTTCAACTCAGATTCTGCATTCGGAATTTTAAAAATGAAGCGCCGATGGTTTTGACGGCATGGGCGATACTTATTCTCATTGGTGTCCAAAACAAAATACCTTAAATACATTGTCTCACGCAACGACACGACGACGCGACGTTAAAACCCTACCCCCCCTCGTTCTGACCACGGCTTCTCCGAGCCTCCTCCCTATTTTTAAAAAGTTCTCGAAAACGAGCTTTCGATCCCTTTTTAAAAATTGAGATCTATCGCTTAGGCTCTTGGGGTCAGAACTTTTCCCCCTTCATACAAAAATAATCCGAAAATTTTCCTTTGAGAGGATCGTGAGCTCTTTCCGAGGAGAAGTGAAACCGATCCCTCCAGAGAAGCTCGACCGTTTTTTGAAAATCCTTTTTTCAAAGAAACGGGAGAGATTCTTGGGAGGCGGTAGTCGACGAAGGAGACGCCGAAAGGAAAGAGCTCACGATCCTCTCCCTCTCTTACGTTGCGGCGTCTTGTCTCGCCGTAGTGCTTGGACGTAGGAGGAAGCGGCGTTAACGGAACCCCT
>CAMCYL010000008.1 GCA_945883905.1 Akkermansia muciniphila
ATTAACCTCATTCCACCCCATGCCGTGACTTCCTGATCCGTGTATTCAATCTCAAATTTTGGACTCACCATATTGGTGAATCCTCCCTTATCCCTTTTTACCTCTCAAATCATTTTTTTTTAAACTTCTATTGCATGAATTGGGTTAAATCCACGATCTCGTTGTTTCGAAGAATGCAACGGAACAGGAACCAAGGCATCAAAAGAAATATCAGAAAACTCATCTCGAAAACCCTCAATTAATCCCTTTCCAAGGAGAGAACGCCAATAAAATTTTCGATGATATTTGAACTCCAAGATCGACGTTCGAACCTCTCCATCAAAATAATAACAGGAAAAAGCCCGATCTAAATACCAAGAAACCCCCTGACAATTGACACACACTTGAATTTCAATTCCAACAGGAACCTCAAAAGGATATCCACATCGATGACATCGAGGAGTTCCCATTTTTCGAACCTCACGCCACGGGGCCACAGGAGGAAAAATGAAATTGACAATGATCACTAGGTTCTTGTGTAACGTGGATAAAAGACCCATATCACTACCGTCAAAATCGCAAGGGTAAACATCGCAACCCCTCCCGATATAATATCGCGAGAACGCCAAATCGATTCAGCACCGGGCGGAATAACCGTTAACTTAGAGGCCAGCTGAATCACAAAAATCCAGATTCCATGCATCGCAATCGAGGCCCAAAGTGTTCCCGTCCGTAATACTAATATTCCCAATGAAACCCCCACAAACCATAAAGAAATTAATTTAATCCCATAATCTTCAAAATCAAACAAAGGACCAAACATCAAACAAATTCCCTCATACCCAGAATACCACTCCACATTCTCCGGTTTGAAATTTTGAGGAACTTTAAATAAATGAACGACGGCAAAGATCACTGCCCCAATCATAATCCCTTTCCACTCTTGAAGGGGCTGAGTTAAACGAGATTGAATCATCCAACGAAAAATAAATTCCTCCAGAGGACTCACTAAAATTACCGTCAAAATTCCTTGAAAAAAAGCAGTGGCAATACTCCAAGGATCCCATCCGCCTCCATGTCGAACTCCAAGCATCCACTCCATCGCAACTACAAACAAAATCGAAGATCCTCCAATAATAATCCCCGACCAAATCTGGCGCATGGTATCAAATTCCCAATTAAATCCTAACGCCTTCCAACGAGCCTCCAAACGAAATCCATGACGAAAAACAAACAACATTACAATCGCACTAATCATCAAAGAGCGATTTATATATCGATAAAAGGGATAACTAATCATTCCATCTAAAATAAAATAACTCACAGGAGCCAAAAGACCCGCCAGCGCTAAGGTCGATAAAAAATATAAGACAAATACAGACATATTCTTTAAAAAATGATTATTTTAATTAGCAGATCAATAAGAAGAATCAACCGGTTTTATAAAAATATCTCAAAATAAAAAAGGCGATTCGATCTATGCCGAATCGCCTTTCTCATTAAAAATAAAAAAATTAAGTAAGAGATTCCCCCACTTGAAAGCGAGTGAAACGACGTACTAAAATATTTTCTCCGAGCTCCGAAATCTTTTGCGTGATCAAATCTTTCATCGTTACATTCTGATCTTTTACAAAAGGTTGCTCCATAAGACAAACGGTGCTGTAAAACTTATCGATCTTCCCAGCAACAATTTTATCGACCACATTTGCCGGCTTTCCAATAACTTGAGCCGCAGCGATCTCTTTTTCTTTATCAACAATACTTTGGGGTACTTGCTCACGAAGAACATAAAGAGGCGTTGCTGCTGCAATCTGCAAAGTCACGTCACGAACGAAATCACGAAAGATCGAATTCTTGGCAACAAAATCGGTTTCACAATTGATTTCAACCAGCACTCCCACCTTATCAAAGTGAATATAGGAGGCAATGACTCCCTCCTTAGCATCACGATCCGCTTTTTTAGAGGCAGTCGCAGTTCCTTTTTTGCGAAGCCACTCCTCAGCAGCAACTAAATCCCCCTTCGATTCGGCAAGTGCTTTCTTGCAATCCATCATTCCGGCATTGGTCTTATCGCGAAGCTTTTTAACAAGATCCGCACTTACAGCGACTTCTGACATAATTCTATTCCTGTCTAAAGTTGTAATCTCTCCGCATTAAGCGGATACGCCTACTTCTTCTGGTGTCGACTCAGTGCCTTTAGCCCCTCGTTTTCCACCTGATTTTGAAGTAGAACTAATAGCATTACTTAAAGTTTCAAGGATCACTCGAATCGAGCGAATGGCATCGTCATTCGCCGCAATGGGATAGTCGACGAGATCTGGATCTGCGTTTGTATCGACGATTCCAACAACAGGAATACCAAGACGCTTTGCCTCAGCGACCGCAATATGCTCACGAACCACATCAACAATCACTAAAGCGGCCGGTGGACGTTCCATCTCACGAATTCCATCTAAATTGCGATGCAACTTCACAGACTCACGACGAAGAACCGCAACCTCTTGCTTTGGCATTTTTTCCAATTGCCCCTTTGCTTCCAATTCATCGATCTGTTTCATACGAGCGACACTGCGACGAATCGTGGTGAGGTTCGTTAAAGTTCCTCCCATCCAACGCTCAGAGACATAAAATGAATTACTCTTCGTCGCAAACTCCTTCACAGATTCTTGCGCTTGTTTTTTACAACCGACAAAAAGAATCCGTTTGCCTTCGGAAGCAATGCTGCGAAGAAACTCCTGAGCTTGCTCCAATTGACGAGCGGATTCACTCAAGTTGATCACATAAATTCC
Organism: Akkermansia muciniphila; assembly: GCA_945883905.1. Classification (GTDB taxonomy): domain Bacteria; phylum Verrucomicrobiota; class Verrucomicrobiia; order Methylacidiphilales; family CAMAQI01; genus CAMAQI01. Next base: position 2,769 of record CAMCYL010000008.1, read on the forward strand.
ATTACGTGCTTCGAAAATAAAAGGCCGCATTTTTGGATTCCAACGATCCGTGCGATGCCCAAAATGAACACCCGCGTCCATTAACTCTTTAATATCTACTTTACTCATATTCTTTGATCCTAGTTATCTTTCCTTATTTTTGAGAAAACGGTTAAGGTAGGAGTTCAACTCGAAAGTGCAAGCGTATTTTATCAAAAAATGATTTTTTAATTTTTTGATCCGTAAATAATCTCTCAAAACGAATTTAAAATCTAAATATTTATCAGATGAAAAAAACGACTGAGGTGCTACTTTATGAGAAGAACCGTCCAACTCAAACTCTCTTAATAACTCAAATTTAAAAATGGAAAAGCTCTTTTTTAAAATTAAATCAAGGCCGCAATACGATTCTAAGTCAATTTGTAGCCAATTAACCGTACAATTTTATTAAAAAACAGAAAAAACAACATTAACCGTTCATAATCAAGCACTACTCAATTGTCATTGACAAAATATATTTTAAAATTAGCCTCATACAACAATGCCCTATTCCACTCTGAAAAAAAGGCTTACTGTATTTATTACAGTTATTAACGTATTATCTGGGTCCCTTTATTCAGAAGAGAATCGCAATTCAACAATCGACTCCTCCTCATACCCATGGAAAAAAGAGATTGTCACCACTGTTTTTTGGATTGGACAAGGGTGCACGACGATTAGCTCCACGACGAACGTCATGAGTGCTTGGGATGCGGAATGGAAGGAAAACTACGGTGGTTACGACGATCCTGATAAACGCACCGGACTCCTCCCTAAAAAATTTGCCGCAACACTCAATCCTTTTTACATCGCCCTCCCTTTTAATGATGTTAAATACCCTGATTTAGCACGCAAATTCATTCCTTGGTACAAAAGTCCCACAGCAAAAGAGCGTTGGATCTCTCAATGTAAGGGACGTTGGATTCAAATCCGAAATAAAGCAGGCAAGATCGCTTACGGACAATGGCAAGATGTCGGACCCCTCCGAACCGACCATGTAAAATATGTCTTCGGCAATGATCGACCTCGAGACTACAACGGCGCAGGACTCGACGTCTCGCCGGCAATCCAAGACTATCTTGGACTCAGTGGACTCGATAAAACCGACTGGCGTTTTATTGAGAACCACGAAGTTCCTTCTGGACCTTGGATGACTTATGGAGAACAGGCCGTTCTTTTTTCAGTGATTAAAAAAGAGGAATTAGAAATGGCAAAAAACTTTGAAGCCCCTCGTAAAATCGTCGATCGTAAAAAGAGAGACAGTTAGAGTCTTTGAAATTAAATTTTGAAAAGATAAATAACAAAAAGGGATTTAGGACTTGATTTTTTTAAAGTACTCCGCTTATCTGACCAAACCATTTTTTAGCGGGCATAGTTCAGTGGTAGAACGCTAGCCTTCCAAGCTAGACATGAGGGTTCGATTCCCTCTGCCCGCATATCTCTTTCTCCCATAGGTATTTAAAGCAAATTGAATCCTTCAAAATACCCCAAAATGAGAATAAAATGAGAATACACACCCCTATTTCTCCTGTTGTTTTAGGATGTTTTTAGATGTCCTTTGTATTGTGTTGGATCATTTTAAAAAATATTTTGTAGCTAGGGAAATGTCGTGGTATGCCGTCACCGCTCCTTTTTTTTACCGCCAGAAGAACCTCTTGGGGGCGGGGGATGGGAGCAAACCAAACCAAACCACTATTTTAAACGCTGCCAGTAACCAGGCGGAGCTGTTGTGTTGTATTGATCGTTTTTAATTCACCCGATTGGCTAAAGACCTTCAAGTCTGCCATTAAATAACGATAGGCGCCCCCTTGGAATACTCCGATCTAAAATCGGAATATTGCCGGTGAGGTAAACCGATTTCAAATCGGGAAACCCCTCTCTTTGAGGATGATCGAGAGCCGATACGGTGAAATCCGTACCATCTCCGATTTGAAATCGGAGATGGAATTGAATAACTCGGCTTGAAACCACACTATTAAAGAAAGGGGAGGGTCTGTTTTAGACCCCCATCAATTCTCTCTATTTTACAATTACCAACCTCACATCAAGTAGATCTTCCATCACTGAAAGTAATAGGAACAGAGAACTTTACCCTACTTGAATCGGCATTTTCACGCGATGAATCAACTCCTACCCCTGCCACTGAAATTCCTATCTTACCATTTGCATCCGTTCTCGTACTTGTCGTCACCGCAATGTCAAATTCTACCATCTCCACAGGAATGTAATGGTACCCAAAAAGAGTTAACTTCCCTCCTTTTGGTAGGTTGTCTCCTGGATTTACAGCTACCCCTACTTGATTGGGAAACTCCACCTGACATTCCTTCACCGCTCTAAGGATCTGAGAAATCGTTTCTTTTACAAATTCTTGGACTTCCATATTCACCTTATTTTTGATCCGTAATTTTTCGATACTCTTGAACCTTCTTTTCCATTTCTTCTTGAGCCTTTATCAGATTTCCTAAATGACCCTCCCTCGTTGCTTGCCTTTCAGCAACATCTTGAGGCATTCCTCCATGTCGGCGAGCGAACTCCTCAGAAATTCGACATGTGCTTTCATTCGCAATTCCAGCAAATCCCGCCATCCGAGACGACTGCAACTGAACCTCTAAAAGCATTCGATCCAATGCCTCTTTACGCTTTGAATCCCTCGCCTGTTCCTCCATCTGCTTTCTCAAAAGGGAAATCTGATAGATGGCAGTTCCCGCCGTAATCACCGCCACAAAAGCAATTACGATATTTGCCCAATCCGAGGTTTTCAAGTCACTCATTCCATCAAGCTGCCGATGCATCAATAAATATCAAGAAGAAGGGATACTTCATTTTAGGACACTCCTGCTCTGATTTTAGCCCCCCCACTCAAAGTCATTTATTTTAGCGATTTTGACATCACATCGAAATATGGGCGCTTCGACCATTCTCGTCGATTGCCTACCACATAAATCCGTCTCTTTGCTCGACTGACGGCAACATTGAGGAGATTCGGTTTCTTCGCAGCCCAATCTTTTGCTCCCGGCTTTTGTGGGTTGCCACCCAACACCAAAATCACGATCTCTCTCTCTTTTCCTTGAACTGTATGGATCGTCCCCGCCATCATCTCCCGATGAGGTTGAGCGATCTTCCGCAACTCCCGAACCACCGCCCTAAACGGTGAAATGAGACAAATCTCTTCAGGTTTGGCTCCCTGAGCAAAAAGCGTCTTTAAAATTCCTTGAACAACTTCTCCCTCTTCGGAAATCCAATGCGAATCCGCATTCTCCGATACGACGTCGAACCAATGACTGGCCACATACGGAACATCGTTTCGGGGCAATGTCCCATAAACCATCATCCCCCCATAAGCCACTTGATTGGAGATCGAAAACATCGGATTATCACAGCGACGATGAACTCTTAACGGAGATCCAACCCATAAAGGACCTCCCTCGGTCGGAATCCAAGTTCCGATCAAAGTCGCCTGATCAGCCAGCCTTTGACAAGAAAGCTCCCCCGGCCTCCACCGAGGATCGACTCCATAATGTTTCCGAAGCGAATCCTGTGCCGTAAAAGGAAGCGATAAAATCGGCTCCAACTGCAAAGGATCACCCACCACCAGCGCCCTTTTAGAGCGCCACAGGGCTCCGGCGGCAGCCTGCGGGGTTGCCTGGCCCGCTTCATCGATGAAAAGCCACCCGATATTTTCAGCCCCATGATAGGGAAATAATCGATCAAAAGAGGCAAAGGTGGTCGAAACCACGGGAATCACCATAAAAAGAGTACTCCACGCAAATTGAATGCTTTCTGGAGATGCATTCGCGGGAAGATTCCCCGAAAGCACATCATCCAAGGCACTTAAATTCTGACGGAATAACTTTGCATTCGAATGAATAAATTCACGATGGAGTCGAAGTGCCGAGATAAAGACCTTCTCACGGGCCAAACTCCAAACACGTTCCATCCATGGAGACGATTTCTCCCTTAGATCTTCATCTTCGTTCCAACGAGGGGTTGCGGGAAAAAAATCGCCCCATTGATTCCTTGCCTGCTCTATTTTTTGCTCAGACTTTTTTAAGGCTTCCGAAATTTTGTCATGATTTTGACGTCCAGCCTCCAAATTTTGAAGGGCTTGGGCGTACTCTTGAATATCTTTCTGCGATTGCTTGAATGCGATGTCATAGTCTGATTGAGCGGCTTTCACCGTTTTTTTAAATTTCAAATCTTCTGCAGACCATTCCCGATAAACCTTGCCCAGAGTCAAAATGACCATCCACCAAACGGGTTTAAATTGATGGTGCTCCACTCTGGTTTTCTTGGAGTAACTCAAGCTGACTTCTTTAAGTTGGAGATCGGAAGCCGATTTTTGTTGAGCCTGATCCCTTTCACCAGCACGAATCTCCAGATCTTTCACCTGATGGGATAACACCTCTAATTCTTTCGTGAACTTCTGGAGACGTAAAACTTCCTGATAAATGTCCTCCCTCGTCTCTCGGATCGAGCGCTCCTCACGAAGTGCCTGCTTAAACTTTAAAACCGCCCCATTCCAATCACAGGGCTGGGCCTCCATTTCCTCCAAATAATCTTTGAATCCATCCCGTTTTTTGGGTTGATTTTGTCCATCCAAATCCTCTCCATACCAGAACTTGCTCACGAACTCTTTGCGATTCCCTTTATTGCCCAAACGAGCGGCAATGAGTCCCCACGCCTCTGTTTCAATAAGCCGGGAGGCAAAATCTGAAAAATAATCGACTTCGTTTTTCCACTCCGGATCGATTGCAGAAAGGGTCGGCAATTCCAGAGTGATATTTTCGACAGCCCCATTATTGGAAGAGGCCACGACGATTTCAAAGCCGGACAAGCTTTTCGCTAAATGATTGATCCGTTTTTGATAAGTTCCTGACTTCCAGTTGGAGTGCCCTTCAAATCCAGCGGCAGGATTCTTTAATCCGGACAAAACCTCGGCTCTTTGGGTCACCAATGAAGCAATCACATCCCGCAATAAAGTCGTTTTTCCTGTTCCAGGAGGGCCATTGACTCCAAATAATCCCTGATGCGTTAATTCTTTCGAAAGCTCATTGACGGCAATCTGCTGACTATAAACAAGCGGATAATGCCCTGGAGATGGCCATTTTGCGGAGGGATAACGAGAAGGTTGAAGCTTACTCCAACATAATCCGAGCGGATCCACCTGCCTCATATCCGCACGCGAAGAGTGAGACGCGGGCTCCAGAGAGTTTAAATACTTACGTAAAGGGTCGCTTTCGATTCCTTGAGAAACCCTCTCCGATACTTTTTTCAAATCCCGAATAAAAAAGCTATTGAGAACATCGCTGTCATCGGTCTTGGTCGTTTTGGTGTAGTAAACAGAAACACATTTTACCGAGAACTGGGATTGGATTCCTACAGAGCCGAGATTTAAAAACTTTAAAATTTTGTCCAAAAGCAGAAAAATCTCTCGTCCCGTCACCACTCGTCCAAGAGGATTTTTTATTTTTTCAGTTTCACTTTCTTTAGGTTGATCCACTGAAAAGATTGTAGAAACGTATTCTTGAAGATGTTTTTCCGTCTCCTCAAATCCGTTTAGCCAATCCGGATCTTTATATCCGGGCGAAACAAGTCGACCCAAAGCCCATGCGGCAGAGGAAAGAACGAAGGTATCCAATAAAACTTCTCCCCGATGATTCAACGAGATTGAAAATGTGGCCGCATCCCCATCCACGCGTTCATCCAAAGCCTCAGGGTCTTTTCCAAACACCTCTTCCAATGCCTCTGACAAGAGAGCGGTCGGATAAACACCGACATAAAGCAGATAACGCCACTGACAATCGTCCTTGGGAACACGTCGACGATGCGAATGCCCCACCTCCCACGGGGAACTATTCGCCGGGACAATCGAATAAACAGGCTCTGATCCTCTTCCCTCCTCTTTTGGAACGGTTTGAGGATTAAAAATTTCAACGGCTCGCCAATACTTTAAGATCGATGACCGCCGGAGAGATTCTGAATGGATCGGGGTCATTTCTTTCTTTGAGAGCAACCCCTTCATTTGGGGAATATCAGGAAAGTCGAACACTTCAGTCACCTGCTCCTGTAGACTGGACGATTCGGGTTTTTGATTTTCAATTTTAGGAGGCTCCGAAGCTATCGATGAATTTGAAGATTTTAAAATGACCTCCACTTTGAGGCGAAGATGCTCTGCCTTTGCCGTGCTTCGGAAGGAAAGCTCCAAATGAATCTCCTTTAAAACCTCCAATGAATTTTTATTCGACTCGATCATGGTTTCAAGCTCACCGGCTTTCGATCTGAAATAAGGACGGTTATTCATCTTAATGACCACTTAAAAAAGCTATCTGACTCGGTTTGGAAACTAAAATCGGAATCCAGCCATAAGAAGGCTTTCCATCAGATTGATGAAACGTAGGGGAGAGAAGGTTTCCCAATATAATCACTTCTTGCCCCACTCTTTTTTTAAGTTCGAGCTTCTCGGCCAAAGCAGGATTAATTCTCAAAGTCGGTACATATCGGATCTCTTTTTGAATACACATCTGAAGTTCATATTTTTGTTTTTGAGCCCGGATGGGACACATCAAAACCCCGTTTAAGGCGATCGGGTAATCAATCGAATTTTTGGGATGAATTCTACGCCACAATCGGGGATATTCATCGTGATTGAAAATAAAATCTTTCCATTCCAAGTCTCTGCCCTTCCAGAGCAGAAAAACCTCCAACTCTTTGTGACGTCCCGACTCTTGAAGTTGATGATACACGCTCGCAATATGCTTTGCCTGAGATATATAGCTAAGCATCTTGCCTTTGTTTTCAAACAAAATCTCCGTCACTTTTTGAGGTAATTCCATTTCATCATCCTCTGATGAAATTGACGGGTCTTTGACATTCACGGGGAGCTGAATCAACCGATCAAAAACCTTATGAAGCCTGAGAACACTCCCCACCCCCTCTTTACTCTCGTCCAAAAGTCCTGGCACCGATTTTTTAGCAATGATTTTGACCATCTGCTGGGGAACTGAAGGACAATTCTGATGGACATTTCCCTTACGGAGACGAAAAAAAGGTGAATAATCGACATCCTTGCCATTGATGTTGCGAGTCGATTTTCTCACAAAACCCAAAAGAGCCCCACAGGACTCCGTCACGCATCGGTACTGACCTCCACTTTGGATAAGGGCGCCATTATCCTCCAACTCTTTTGCCGTCACTTTCTTGCATCGAATCAGATCGAAGGCGACTGGAATTTTAATAGCCATTTTTTTTCATAATTTTGGTGTTAGATAGAGCATCATTTCAAAGCAAAAGCCTTTTTCATGGGAGGTTCGCTGTATCGGATTCTAACGTACTGAGGAAATGCTGTGGTAAAAAATGATGAAGCCATTACTGCACGGGTATTGGGATCTACAATAGGACGTGCGCGAAGTGTTTTCGAAATATTTCGTATCTCAAAATCCTCTTCTCGCGAAACATCCTGAATCCAAAGTTGATAGCTTTTATCCTCTCGTTGAGTAAATTGAATAAAATAAGACCAAGACCCTTGGCGGACTTGAAAAAAGCCTACTTGTGGAGTAAAATCTTTTATCTTAAAAATGCATTCAGACGCAGCAGGATTGGCAGAACCCTTCCCGACATCTGAAATTTCAACTTTTGCGATAGTACTGTCTGAAGATATTAAGTAATTTTCTTGAAAGTAGTTCCAAGTGAAAGCTCCACAGGGATATTTCCAAGTAGAAGGAGGGTTCACAAGACCAATCTCATTGCCAAGACAAAGGTTGATTAAAAGGAGTAAGCAAAATGGCATGTGTACATTGGGAGTCTTCATCTCCCTAGAGTGAAACGACTAGTACGAAACTGTCAACGAAATCTACAGATGACATTGGTTTCCTCACAGCTCCGTATTTATAACCACAGTATTACTTTCGATGAAGCAGCCGATTTTGAAAAATTTAGAGGAGAAATAGATCTTGAGAGTCTTGTTTTAAATTGTAATTAAAACTTATGGCTCGTCATACTATGTCCAAGTTTTGTCGACAAGGATTCGCAAAAAGAAAAAGCGGCGCCGTAATAATTCACTCAAGTTCGACTCCCATGGGCTGCTCTATGGCTCCTGATTACATTAGCACACCTTTTCCAAAGAAAATTTTCGAGGATGGATATATTCTAAAAAATGGCGTTTATCAACGTTCTTTAAAAGACGCTGTACTCGATATTTACAACCTTCAATCATTAAAAAACGATGTATTCATTTGGTCTTTTGCATCAACTGATCAACTTTTTATTCTTGCTGCATTGCGAATTGGAGAAACCTTTCATCTCAAATTAAGATACCCTTTTAAAAAAGTATCTCATATTTCAAAAACCTACTCCAACTGGGGGATGCCTATTCCAGACTATGGTCAATATCCATTCCATGTAACCGTAGATAATATAACAGGTAAATCCTTTGATGTGATAACATCATGGAAAGCAAAAAAACCTAGATCACAAAGTCGCCTTCCTTTTATAATGTGCTTTCAAGTGTTTGGTTTCAGAAAATCTAACAAACACCCTTTGTGGAGGCGTTTTCTCTCCGATGCCACAATTTTCGCGCAAAAGAGCGAATGGGGAATCGCCTTACTGCACATTGCTTTTGCTTTGGAGTCTTTTATTGACAGTCAATTTAGTCAAAAACTAAAAAAAATTGATCTTGGAACTGGCTTTAACCGATACCTTGCGAATACCCGAGGGAAGAAAGAAAAAACTCACCTTTTATTACATCAATCATTTGCATTTTCAAAGATTGAGGAATTATTCAAAAACAAACTATTAGGAGAAGTATTTTCGATTAGAAATGATATTGCGCATGGAAAAATAACTCACGACTCAATAACTTCCATGCAATATATAAATGCCTTAAAAACAGCAGTAGAATTCATTTGGGATAGCGACAAAAAATCTCGGCATTTATTAATTCCTATTTGGCATCATATGGATGGAAATCAATTAATTGACGACAAGCTCTTTAACGACTGCCAAAACGAAAAACTATAATAAGACCTCTATACGAAACCATTAAAGCTCATATCAGAACCGAAGCTTGCTTGCCATTGAGTCTGAAAAAGCCCCTGCACCCTCAAACAGATCAATGCCACCGAAAATCGAAACGAACGAGTTTTGCAAGTGCAACTCGTTCGAGGTGTTGAAGATTGAAGAAGAGTCATTGCGCTATGGTTGGCGGGGGGAGGAATTATGCCTGCCGATTATAATACCGTAAAATAGTTTCCCCAATTTGAGTGGAATTTTTATCAAATCCTTCAATGTCCAATATTTGCTTTCTGCTTTTAATTTTAAAAACCGAAAATTTCCATAGTGGCAATTGTTTTTCTTTCAATAGAAAGGTAATTCTTATTTTTCCACTTATATTCTGACCGATAATATTGTCGACATCACTAAAATTAATTTTTCTCACCCATCCATCATATTCAATTTCGTTCGACTTCAATGTAAGGATGCTCTTTCGATGCCTTATCCAGTTCATATAAATCCATACACCACAAAGCAATTGGGCGGGAATAGAAATTAAAAGAGATTCCGAAGATGAACTCCACATACTACAGAACGCCAAGAAAAAAATGATCGCAAAAAAACTTATTCTAAGCCAAAAATGTCCTGATTTCCTCTGCCATTTTTGAAGAGGAAAACATTGATCAAGAATAACACTTCCTTCTTTCGTACTATAATCTGCATATCCTGCCTGAAATTTGGAATGAGCTTTTTGAATTTCATCTTGCATTTCCAAATGAATTTTATGAAAAAGATCATCTCCCTGATTGAACCAAGCTTCGAAGGCAGTAGTTTCGCCATTGTGAATGAGGGAATGAAAATCAATTTCAGTCTTTGATTGCCCTAAAGCTTGAATGCGAGCAATTAGCGTAGGATGAGAGTCTAATGGATGAGGTAAATGCATTTCAAAAAGATCTCTCCAGAACTCAGGCTTGTTAGAAAATTTTTCTTGAATCAATTGACTTGCTGGCTTTTCAAAAGGGTTTTTATTTTCTCCATTGAAAGCCAAGGTTAATTCTCTTTGAAGCACCTCACCTCCCATATGAACTCGAATAAGTGCTTTTGAAAAAGTAGAGGCAGAAGTTGATTCAGCGGCAACTTTATCTGCAAGAAACTCCCGCTCTCTGGAAATCGTATTTTCTATTTCTGAAAAAATTAAATGAAACCAATTAAAAAACTTCAATCCCATCCAGCCCATCCAACCAACATGAGCCAGCGTAAACATCACGACGTGAATTTTGTATTTTAAAGGATAAAATTCCCTTGTGATCCTTGTATCTTTTCCAAGAAAGTGGGCAAGCTCATGTCCGATGATAGAAGTCACTTCTTTTTCGGAGAGAAATTGAAGCAGCGGAAGTGAAAGATAAAGAGTTCGACCTTTTACTTTTTCTTCCTCTGTTTTTACATCCAACTCAGTAACATAAAAATTTAGCCCTAGCCCGATGACGATATTATCTGGGGGATCTGTTTGAAGTTTACAGGCAAGGTCTTTAACGGTATTCCAAAGAATTGGGGCTTCTTCTGGGAGAACTCTACGAGACAACTTTTCAGTAAATTCCAGAGGAACTTTGAAACTAAGCGCCTTAATGCTACCCCATATGGCTATGATACCTCCAATACCTATCATGAAGAGTAATTTTGGAAAATAAAACGTTGTTAGTAATATCGAAAATTCGTATATCCCATAGACCAGTAATGGAATAAGGGTTAAAATTTGTAAGACTGCGCCAAAGATCGAAATCCTCCAGCCCCAGCGATATGCAGAAATTAAATGGTCCTGCGATTGAACTGCGCTTTTGTTTAAAAAGTAAATCAAAATAACCGTCAAAAAAACAAACCCATTTAAGAAAATGGCCATAAAAAGCCCATATTCCAACATTTCAAATCTGGTAATGATACCTGATTTTTCTAAATTCAACCGAATATCTTCGTACTCCGCTAAATGACTTTTTGAAATTTCTTTAAAATCAATGTTTTCATAAAAATGAACTTGTCGGGCTTTTTCGGATAACGATAAACCTGAATCGCCTCCAATTTGATGAATGACTCTCTCTTTCAAAGAACTGTTTAACCAATAAGGTGCCACAATATAAAATATCAAAATTATGATAGGCAGTAAAACTACTGAGAGTAAAAGCTTTAACGGATGAGGAAGTGGTTGTTTAGTGTTGCTCATAATTTTTATTCAAATATCAAACCTGCTCTGGTTGCAGGTATTTTCGCAGGAGGAGTGGGTTTAATCTGTTTGAGAGTCAATCCAACTTTGAAAATTATCACTAATCCCTTGTAATGGTCCAGTGATTTCATTTCCAGTTTTTGGAATTGGCACATTAAAATTTATGGAAACCCAATCTTGGAAAGAAGGATTAATTTCATCCTCGTTTTCTGGTGGTAAAGAAAGATCAGCAAAACCAATCTCATCGTAACCAATCGCTAAAAGCCTTAAGAAATCTACAGGGTTTGAAGCTAAAACAAAGTTGTTCTGTCCCTCCGATCCCATGTGAACGATCAAAAAATCCCCATTATGTTTCCATATGCAATACAATGACCCATCTGGTCCGGCCCCGAATTGAGCCAAAAAACCAATAGGTTTAGCAGTACCAAACCAACACTGAATAGTTTTATCGTCATGTTGGCGTAGCTCAAACCCCCCACTTATTGGGTATCCATTAACCTCATTCCATTCACAAAGTTTTTTTAATTCTTTAGGAAGCTCGATTCCAAGAGGGAAAGAGCTGGCTAGTTTATTTGGACTCATATGTTAATTGTCTTTGAGAGGTTTAGGGGGCACGTGCCCGTTTTCTTTTGCATAATCAAGCATTTGTCGGTTCGCTTGGTTGTATTTTGTAAGATCACCTGAAACCTTATCAGAAGATCTTCTTACGTCCTTGATTTCTTTAGCCATCGCATCTCTCTTACCCTGATCTCCACTTGACCATTGTTGTTTCAAATCCTCTCTATATTGTTCCCCCTTTTTTCCAAAGCTTGATGTCTCAACATGATCCGCAGGTTCCATTTGAATTGCGGGTCCATCTTTTCTTGGTATTGGGCTTGAGGAATCCGCAGGCATGTGATGAGCATCCAACCCATCACCTTTCGGCTTTGTCATCTTATTATATGAACCACCCTTAAACTCTTTCGCAATCTCCTTCTCAGTAGCCCTAATTTCCTTTGTTGCTGATTTAACTGCGTGGGAAATCTCAGATACAGCTTTACCTCCCTTAATAATTTCGCTCGCTCCTGGAATCAAACCAACCGTAGCAAGTCCAACCCCTGTGAGAGATCCGTTCCCATGGAGATATTCATTTCCAGCAGCAGCGAAATCCCGAACGTCTCCTAATACTCCTACAGGAGTAAGCCCGACACCGATTTGCCCAACGAGTCCACTCCACCGTTGGATGTCATTATCGTACTCTGCAAAATCCCCTTCAATTGCTCCTGATGTTGCTCCCTTCGTCATCCGCCCATCGGGGTCAACGTGGTTAATGGGGTCACCATTACAGAAACCATACAAGCTCATGTCTGAACCGAAGCCTGCGGGATCAGGACTGATAAATCTGCCACTTTGAGGTTCGTAATAACGTCTAAATTTATGAATGAAACCTGTGGCATCCATCCGTCGTGTTATATAAGCGTAACTCTGAGCCACGCTCGTTGCCGTCGGAACCGCTGCAAGGGTTTCCAGTTTCACCACGGGCGTATTCGGAACAGGTCCATAACCTGTCACCTTGGTCGGGTTCCACGTCAGGGTCGCTCCACTCACCGTTGCGACAACGTTACCCATGTAGTCCGAGATTGAACCTGCCGTCTGTCCATTCGACTCTCGAACAACCGCAGCCATTCCCCCGATACCATTCAAACCGCCGTAGATTCCGTTCAGATCAACGCCATAGATATTCCAAAAACGTTGTCCCTTGACCTCGGTTCCAATTTCAAGGAATTGACTCGCTCGTTCCCACTCGTCTCGCCCTTCGGGCATCTCTTCGAGATCTCCACCCGAGCCGATCCCATCGGCTACGTGTTCAACCTCGGGATCAAAGAACGATCTAAAAACTTCGTGGCCTTGCAACTTCGCGTGAAACCATTGTTTTTGAAAGTGTGTCTCTAATGGCGTCAGTAAGATCTGCAACGCGTAGATCATCAACAATAGTGATGCCTCGACGGAATGCAGCATTCGCTTCGGGTTTGTGCGAAGTCGTGACTTGGACTTGAAGACCGAAGGTGGAACGTCGAGGATCATTTTGGAGCTTTACTCTGGTTTTTATTCCATTCTTGAAAAGCCTTGATTTCTCTCTTTCGTCTCCATCCACATATCCCGAAAAAGTCGCGATTCTAACTCGGTTCGCATAAGGAGGGTGGTGAAATAGCCCCTAGAAAACCCCTTCGAGGTTGACGAGGACGAGCACTGGATGGAGGTGGGCCCGTGTGTTGAGTCGTTCGGATGAATAAGTGAAAGCCGTTGCAACTGGTCCGTAACCGTGAATAACAAGAAGCTTTTTCGGCTCCATATCTCAGTCAAGTTGGCATATCGCCTGCTCTGGTTGCAGGTATACAACGCCACCGAAAACCGAAACAAGCGACAGCTAGAAAGGAAACTCCTTTGATAGGCAAAGGATTGAGTCAAAGTCATTGTGTTTTGCTTGGCGTATGAAGTTCAAAAATCAATACTCACATTCCTAAACCGAAATCATTGTCACGTTCAATGTTGATCTCTTTATTTTTCTGAAGAAAGGGAGAACTAGAGAGGGCGTTTGATGTAATATCATCTTTAAAAACTCGAGCCAACGCATCGCCAAAGCCTTCATTGTAGTGTGGAAAATTCTCAACAATTTTTCCATCTTTGACTAAAAATGTTTCTCCGTTTCCGCCAAATTGACATGGTAATTTCTTTAGAAAATCGTCACTTAATCGATCGATATTTAAGACATAAAATTTTAATATGTTTTGATTTTCAATAATTTTATAAAACGAAGAAAAGTATGATCGTAAAACTTTAACCGAAGGCAGACTCCATGTTGCATGAACCAAGACAATTGAATTTCTGGATAAAAAAATATTTTCAGGATCCGCCTCATCAATCACTATAATTTTATCAATTGAAACGCCTTGGTATGATCTTATTGAATCTAAAAAACTCACTTTATTCCTTTACGTTGATTTTGACTATTTTTACAGACTCGCCTTCCATCGTGTATTCATAGCCGAAATCTCCGCTTTTCAGTGTTTTAGCCGTAAATACTTTATCCATTACTACTTCTCCTCTTTTTCCAAGCGCCTGCATTAATGGCTTTATATATTCTTGATCGGCTGGTCCAACTACTGTAATTCGAGCCCCTTTTGCAGCTAGTCTTGATATTTCTGAAGCAATTTCCTGATTCATTGGAGTATTTCGCAAAAAGAAATCATTTATACTTCTAGATTCAAATTCTGATGTGAAAGGTCGACTATGTATCCATTCTTTTCGAATCGACGGACTAACAGCATCTGTAAAACCAGGAGCTTCATTTAAACCTCCGATATTAAGTTTATTAATTCTAGGAGACGTTTTTAGTTCAGTTTGTACTTGAGGAGAAGAAATTTGTGGTCCCTTCAACGCTGCATACCCCATCGCCATGTCCTGCATTGGTCCCGCCATTTGAACAGGAAGTTCTGTAATGAGCCCCTTTTCGTAATCGGTTGGTTGATAAACGCCCATTTTTTGGAACCAATTTCCATATGTTTCGGCTGCCATTCGATTGTAATATATTTGGGTATCCCAATCATCTACCTTGGGTGCTCCTAAAGCCGCTGCTAATATATTGACTCCAAAATCAGCCGTTTTTGCCCCTGCGACTCCGACAGTTTTCGTCATCCTTCCATCTGCATCCACGCAGTTAATCGGGTCTTGGCAGTAGGCGTAGAGCGTCATGTCGCTGCCGTGACCTAAAGGATCAGGTGAGATAAAATGCCCGCTCGCAGGATGATAATACCGTGCTCCGTAATTTGAAAAATCCGTGGCGTCGATTCGACGGCTTCGAGACGCATAGCTTTGTGCCACGCTCGTCGCCGTTGGAACCGCGGCGAGAGTTTCAAGTTTTACAACAGGAGTACCGGGAACAGGCCCGTAGCCTGTCACCTTCGTGGGATTCCACGTCAGGGTCGCTCCACTTACAGTTGCGGCGATATTCCCAAGGTAATCGTTTAAGGTCGCCGATGTTTCTCCGTTCGATTCACGAATCACCGCAGCCATTCCGCCGATCCCGTTCAACCCGCCGTAAACGCCATTGAGATCCACTCCATAAATATTCCAAAAACGTTGTCCTTTGATTTCGGTTCCAATTTCAAGGAACTCCACCTCGGGGTCGTAAAATCCTTTCACCACGTTTGCCGTTGCCGCGACATTATTGGTCACCACAGCATAGGAGCTTTGGATTCTGCGGTTTAATCCATCGTAAATCGCTGACCAATCTGAGCCATTATTGGAACCGTCACGCTCGGTGACTTTGATCAACCGATTGCTGGCGTCCCAAGTGAGCGTTTGCGTTTTATTGGAGTACTTTCTTTCGATGACATTCCCGACAACATTGTGCTTTAACGTCGTTCCCGCAAAAGCCCCATTGACCGTAAAGGTGGTACTCGCCTGCTTCGTGACGTTCGCGTTCGGATGCTGGGCGGTCACGTTGGCGGTATGCGAACCGGGAACGAGCGGTATATCCGTCGTCCAATCGCCCGTTGTATTCGGAACGAGCTGTCGTGAATTTTCTCCATCGACCTTCACGTTCACTCCCACCGCCCCCTTGGCTTTTCCTGAAATCGTGACCGTTTTATCGCCCGAACCTTCCGCCAGTGATCTCATCCACGAATCAAGCGTGATGGTTTTGAGAAGAAAATCTCCACCTGTCCCCTGATTCACTTTTGCCAAGGTGCGAACACCCAAGCTCCCGACTCGGTTTTGATCGAACTCGAAGGTAAAGGTCTTACTCGCTGAGCCTGCGGCAGGAACAAAGGTCTCGGTTTGAACAAAGTTGCGAGCGTTATAGCCATAATCACGGGTTTCGCTGTAGGGAGAAGTTCCGCCTGTACGAGTCACCCCATATTGGGAAAGCGTCGAATTATCGTTCCACGTCAGATTTTCCACCAGCGGTGTGATCGAGATCGCCTGAATCTTTTGCTGCTGCACTCGTCCCCGTGAATCGCGTTGCACCACGGTCTGCGTCCAGAGCGGGGTCGTGGCGGTGGAGAGCAATCCCGTATCGGCATAGGTCCACGAATAATTCGTCGCTCCGACACCTTCAGTCGCCAGAAGTCCATCGGAACGATAATCAAAGTTGCGGGTAACGCCAAACCCACTTCCCTGAACCGTCAAAACACTGGCGAGTTGTTTGCGGTTCCCCGCAGCATCCCACGCTTGGGTGAAGTTGCTGGTCGTCGTTGCTCCGTTTTTCACCGTCTCGGTGAGTGCCTGACCGTAAGCGTCAAATGTGCGATCAATAGTCGTCGCAAAAATTGGCGTGGCGACAGGTCCCGTCGTTTGGGTGATTTGTTTCACCAAGCCGCGTTTATCATAAACAAAACCCGTGCTTTGGGTCTGCTCCGGGGTCGTTCCGACGGAGGACTTAGATCCCAATCGAAGAAAATCATCGTACGTATACGTCGTCACGATCCCTAATGGATCGGTCGAGGTTTGGATTAGTCCCTGGAAGTCCCCGCTTCCGTAATAGGTGTAACCATATTGACGGGTCACTTTCGAGCCGGCCCTCCATTCCGTGGAGAGAAGTCGCCCGAGGGTGTCGAAGCGATTCACCTCCGAGGTATTCTCGGGCATGCGACGCTCCAGAAGCTGATCCGCGGCGTTGTAAACAAATTCCTGCTTCGTTCCCGCTGAATCCTGCACCAAAATCGGTCGGTTCTTCGCATCGTAAAAAGTGGAGACATATTTGCCATCCTCCGCCAGTTGAAGCGTCGGGTTGCCGAGAGCATCGAAGGAATTAAACTTAAATTTTCCACCGGGATATTGGGTCAGGACGGGATTTCCCATCGTATCGGTAAAGACCGTGCGTGAAATTGCATTGGCTCCGCTTCCTTCGGTGATCGTCACGGATTGGAAATCAGTCGAATAGGCGTAGCTCGTCAGACGCTGAGTGGTTCCCGAAGAGGTTTGGGATTCTTGACGGAGAATGCGTCCGAGGGGATCAAAGCCTGTCACGCTCTTTTCGCCACGGGCATTGGTGACAATCGTCTGCTTCCCCGCTTTGTCATACGTGTAAGTCGTGATCTGGCGGGAAATGCCTGTGTCGGGACCCGTCACGCTTTTTACTCTTCCAAGATCGTCATAGGAAGTTTCGAAAATATTATTTTCCTGATCCTTCTCCCGAATCACGCGACCGAGAACATCAAATTCCTGATAGATGTCGCAGAGAGTGGTCGCTCCTTTTTTCAATGTACGGGTGATGCGCCGATTTTGATCGTCGTAGGAAATTTCCCAGAAGGAACCGTTGGTCAAAGTCTGTTTGACGGGTCGACCGAGAAGATCAAAGCGAAGTTCCTGAACTGTGCCATCAGGATTTTCCTGACGGCGAAGTTGACCCGTGGTGGTGTAAAAATATTTCGTCACTGCTCCGAGCGGACTAGTACGAGTGGCTACATCCTCTTTAAATCCATAGGTCGTTTTTTCGGACGAAAGGATCTTGCTCTCCCGATTTCCCTCCCGTTGCTGAACTTCGGTCGTTCTTCCGATAAGATCATGCTGGAAGGTGATCGAGTTGGCGCGAGGGGTATAGATCTCGTTTAAAACCCCGAAGGAATCATGCTTATAAAGGGTTGTGGCGACATAATCGGTTCCGGCAATACTCTCAACCCCCGTACCATCCGACTTTGCCTGCACACGCCAGACGTGGCGTTCGGCAGGGCGACCTCCTCCGTCATATTTCATCCAGACGTAATCCTCCGTTCCCCAGCGAGGTCCATCAATCCATTCTAAATCACCGTTTAGATTGTAATAATTGTAATTCCAGGAGATGAGGGCGTTGGCTCCATTCCAATCCTCCTCCCAAATCGGGCGGCTCATACTGTCATACTGATAATTGCGCTTCACCCACAGGGCGTTGCTTTCATCCCGACGGATTGATTCGACTTTTTCCCCGCGAAGATTGTAGGTCATCTCCTCGACTAAATTCGGATCGGTTGTTCCTGTATAGTCGGTTTGACGGCTCGGAAATCCTGTTGAAGTGTTTTCAAATTCGGTGATGGCGTAGTCATCGAAAACAACCCCCACCCCTTTCATTCGCTTGATCCGACTCACAATACCACGCGGGGAATTACCATCGGGATAAGTCGTCGGAGTTTCATATTCGACGACGACCTTCGATTGGAGCGCTGTTCCGACACGGCGTTCCACCTTGGCGGGAAGAAACGGGAAAGTGGTGTCATAGGTGATCGTCTGCACATGGCCTGCGGGATTGGTGACGGTCACTGGAAGATTTTTGGAATTATACGTCATCTTGGTGATGGCATTATCGGTTGCAGCCGTACTGCTATAAATGCCATCGCCATTTAGATCTCCTTTGCGTTTCACTTGAAGGACATTGCCGCGAGAATCATATTGATACTCTTCGATCAGTCCCCGTTCATCCGTCACCCTTTTGAGCGAGTTGGGGTAGCCTCCATTTTGTCCAGCGACCTGATCCTTGGGATACCATTCCCGAACGATATTTTGACCGATCGGATCACTGACTTTGATGATCTGTTTATCGGTATTAAAATCGTAACGGGTGATCCCTCCGTAAGGATCATAGAGAAGGGTGTAATATGGAAAATATTCAAAGGAGGCGTTTCGAACGGGAGTACGCTCGGCTCCGACCATCGCCCGTTGTTTGACGACGCGACGTTTGGAATCATAAATATTTTCAAGCAGACGTCCCTCGGGCTTGATTTCACGAAAGATCAAATGTTTGGAGTAGAGATAATATTGACCCGCAAAGCCGAAGGATTCCTGCTCGTACTCGTATTGAATCTTACTCGCATCGGGAAGCTCTATTTTAACAAGATCTCCATCCTTACTATAGGTGTAAGTCAAGCGACGAGAATCGGAGGAAAAGACCTCGGTGATATGACCGTAAACATCATAGGAAAAACCGAGATAAGTTCCGACATTGGAACTGATTTTTTTGACCTTACCGTAATCGCTTCGGCCGGATGTTCTTCCGTACTCAAAAGTCAGCTTATTTCCACGGTTATCGACCCATGATTGGAGATAAGGTCGTTCGCGGGTGACCTCCGAAGTGATCGGGAAAGACTCCACTTTAAAGGTGCGAATCGATCCATCCGCCCCATAGAGGGTGTAAAAAGTGTTGGTGATCGAAGGAGTGGTGGCATCCGGAGCAGTTGTTTTGATGATCTTGGCGTTGAGAGGATTTGAGGTCGATCCAATGCGTCCATCGGCATAATTGACGAATGAAGGATTATTGGCGACATCCGGTTTCCAGACCTCGTTCCCGTTTTCAAGGGCAGACTGTTTGATATAGGCGATAACCGTTCCGTCCGGTTCTGCCGAGGTCATGACCGTTCCATCTAAAGGAATCGCCAGATAGTTGTTGTAACCGATTTTCCATCCATAGCCAAACTCCCCATCAGCCATATTGAGTGAGGAATAATTGCGTCGGATTTCTAGGGGCATTGGCCCTGAGAGTGAAATATCGACCTGATTCACATAAAATTCCCCGGTCGTGACGCTGACGGGATCGGAGACCATCTTGAGCCCATTATCTTTATAGTAGGCGACTTGAGCGCTCCCCTCTTGATAAGCGCTTGAAATAAATTGAGCCCCTTTATTGACTTGAGAGGCAACGACGGTGCTAAAAAAGTTCGGTTCCAAGACTTTAAATACTGCCTGATAGGCATTCATGGCGTTACGCTGAAAATCGGTCATGAAGTTATATTTTCCGAAAGTTCCCGTGCGATAAAGAATATCGTCAGGGGCAAACTCTTGTCTCGGGATTGCAAAGCTTTGGGGATTAAAACGATAAGAGTAGAGAGAACGAAGATGAGCATTCATAAAACCACCCATCACTGAACCAAATCCTGAGCCACCCGATGATGAAGAATAATCACCATAATCTCGACTGTTCATTAAATAAACGTTCGAACTATTTCCCCCGGAAAAATAATTTCCGTAATCTTGTTCGTAACTGAAAGCAGAGTTACTGTAATCTAAGTATTCTCGGTTAACATAGTTCGGCGAACTAATAAGAACTTTCCTAAAAGGATACTCAGCCCCATTTTGTGGAGCAAACTCTCCCGTAATCAACGACCCCACTCCCTGCTCCCGGTAGTACGGAGAACTAATATCAGTTAAAATCACCGCTGCCATTTTGGCATCTGTGCCTGTACCGACTTTCCCTGCGGTCACATAAATCACTTGATAGTCTGCCTCGGCATTCCCCGAAACGGCGAGAGTCGAAAAATTACGATCAATGATCGACCAGATCTGGGGATCTTGATCTTTCAAAAGTGTTCCATTGAAAAGTCGAAGACCTTCATTGGCATAATTGCTCTTTGTTAGCGCAATGACTCCGATCGAATTTGTTTTTTCAAGGGCCGCAAGTTGGAGAAGACTAACCGCTGAAATCCCTCGGGTGTTGTCGAGATAGCGATTGAGAACCAAATGCTCCTCCGCAGATCCGCCAACCGCAAGCAGGGCACTGAAATCCTTTTGATTTTGAATCGTGGAGCCGGGCTGATCGGGACGCACTTGATTACTGTAAATCGAGCTGGTGACATGAAAGTGCATATCGACTGATGCCGCATCCAAGGTGATGTCACCGCCATTGGGAAGATTGCCCGAGCTATCACGCTTAGCTCGCATTTTGGCAAAGCCTGTTCCTTGAACCGAGACGGGATTGACCTTAAAGAGTCGACCGATGGTTTGCACATAGGCCGACATTTTATTGAAATACTCCAAGCCCATCAGATAACAGGAGGCTCCTTGATAGATTTCAGGGTCGGGTTGATAACCAGGCTCGTTTTTCACTTTGTTCTGAATCCGAATCATTTCATCCCCATGAAGCTGGACCATTTCCTGAGAAACCGTTCCGGGATGAAGCTCAATGGCAACAACATCTCCCTTTTTAAAGGTAGTTTGGGCTTGAACGGTTTGGAGGCGTTGGAGATTTAAAAAAGGTTCGGTTCCTGGAGGAATTGTCCCGACAAAGGAACGATGAAACTTTGTTTCGACTTTCACCGCAAAAAGTTGATCGGGAACCGTCAGATTAACGGTCGCCTCTTGTTTTTGTTTCCAATCCGCAGTCGCTTCGAAAGCTCCGACTCCGGTGATTTCGGGAGAATAAGCCGCAAGAGCGATCTTCATCGCATGGAGATCGGCCCCAGTTTTTTCATGGCGAATGATCAATCGACGATTATGAAGATCCATCAGATTCATCGCTCCGGAATCAAAAATCGGGGCGGTTGTTCCGTCTTTTGTGATCGTGACCCGTGCCGTATTATAAAGGGAAGGCTCGTTGTGAAGATCAAGAAGCATCGAGGGAGTTCCATCGATTAAAAAGGGGACGGGAAAATCTTCGATCCGGGTAAAGTAATTCTTACGATCCCGATAGCTCATCCCCAAAAGATCGACCGAAATGTCCGGATGATCCTTACGAATCAAAGTTTCCAAATAGCGGGGAAAAAGAACCAAGGGTGAGTTTTCGTTTGGATTTTTGGAGAGTATCGTCGTATCAGCCTGCAGATAACCGCGAATCCATCGGTAAACCGCTCCGCCGGGAGGAAGAAGATTAACGACATTTTGACCCTCTTTAATTTCCGTATCTTTGAGCCAAGGAAAGATTGGAATCCATTGATTATTCACATAAGCGGCAACCCACGGATAATTGACGGGAATCAAATGGGGGACATCCGGATTCCCATTTGCATCAGTCGCACCTTTGAGTTGAATCCGAAAAAGTTGCGAAAGCCGTTTATCTAACATTTTGAGATGCCCCGACTCAGGTTTGACATAGACAGCGGGAATTTCCGCTTTACGCAGCAGATAAATCAAAAGAGCGCACTGCTCTTGAGGAGAGCCTGCCTTTTCAACAAGGGTCGCTAGAGCACTTCGCGACATTCCTCCCAAGTTGACCTCCTTGGCATCGACCTGTCCGCTCTCATTATAGCTAATGAAATCGGTGAGAGCGACCTCGTTGAGGACATAGTTGGAGAAGGTAAAAAAGTCTCTTAAGGGATCTCCTGACTTGCGTTGATTTACAAAGTCATCCAAATACGGATGAGAACGAAGCTCAGGGCTTTGATCCACCGCTTTGGCCTCCAACGGATTGGGATAAGGCGCGACAGGAATGGGATTGCGAACTCGTAAAAGTTCCTCAACCGATTTCCCCTGATAACTCGGAGGAAGCGGGGTTCCTTCAAATTGGGGTTGTTGAAGATAAGTCGACATGTAAATCGAGCGCTGATCAAAATCGAGGGTATAAAGGGGGAGAAAAGCCTCAACATTTTGAGCATCAAGCACCATGGGTTTATAAACCGAACTCCCTTGGCGTTTGACACTTCCTCGAACTTCCACCTGATAGTAAAAATCGGAGGTTGATCCGACATGGGTCAAAATGTAGGGAGAGAGTTCTGTCGTCTCGAAGCGACTCGCCGGATCAGAACTTTCTGCCAGGGCAAGGGAGGTGGTTAATCCATAGGCCGTGACCGTCTTAACTCCCCCAGAGGCAACAAACTCGTCCCATTGAATCGTTCCCCGCTGCGGAATGGTCATCTCACTCACTCCCACAACGCCTGCCGCTAAGTTGGTTTTAGAAAAAACACGGATTCGAACAAAAGCCTGATCTAAAGTCGTTTTGCGGGCACCTGAAAAAAGTCCAAAGAGATAAGGTTGTCCGATGTAGAGCGGGGTCGCTCCGACCGAGGAACCAAAAGCGGCAACCGGATTGGTGAGAAGAATATCATTCAATCCTGTTTGAGAATTAAATTGTTTTCGAAGCGGTTTGACGGAGGAGGGAAGAAGGTCATACCACCACTGGGTATTACCCATCAAACGCGTAGCATTGGAGCCTTGAGGCAGAAGCGCGACCCCCGTATGATTTCCAAGAGGTAATACAAAGCTTGTTCGATCAGGATTGGTTCCCGTGCCAATGACAAATTTCTGAGAAACGGCATTTGGATTGGTTTGGGAAAACCCACTGGAGAGAATCGACATGAAGAACAATAAGCAGAGCCATTTTCGTTTGGGACAGAGGTCAATGGGGGTCCAACCAAAATCAGGGGTAGAAGGGGATTTTGTAAAACCATTTTTAACCGCCAAGAAAAAGCGATTTAGCTTATTCGCTATGAGGCTATTGAGCTTGTTTTTTCTCATGGGATCGTGCTTCCGTTGACAGGAGTTGTAATCTGGAGGGTCATCTCTCCAATTTGATTATTGGTTGGATCAAGATCAATTCCATCAGCAACTCCATCTTGATCAATATCCCCCAAAGAATCATCCAAAATAAGATTCATCCCCGCTATTTTTTCAAAGCCATCGGAAAACCCATCACCATCCGTGTCCGCTTTGGTGGGGTCTGTCTGATAGTAATATTCCAACAAATCACCTACCCCATCTCCATCATAGTCCCCATTTCCATCGCGCAGATTATTACCAAACCACATATTCTCCCAAGCATCGGGCATTCCATCTCCATCCGTATCCGCACTTTCAAAGGTCGAAGGAATCGGAAATGCAAAGACGGTTTTAAGGTTTCCGACGGTTGCCGCAAAATCATCATCTTTTACCAGATCGGTAGACCACGGATATTTTACAGCCAAGCCCATTTCCATGAGGCGTCGATAAAAAGGTCGAGCGACCGATTTCAGCTGTCCAATATTAATCACCACCGAATTAATTTGCGGATCATTGCTCCAACCGTTGACCATCGTCTTAATTTCATTCCCTGCACCGCTGGGGAAATAAGCCTCCATCATCTGATAGGCCCCGTTGGCAAAGTTTTTAAGCTGCCCCATGAGGGCGACTTGATCGTCGTCGACACCTGAGTACTGGGAGAGATTAATCACACCACTTCCCATCCACCAATTAAAGGAGTTCCCGGAAGGATCCGTATAAGGTTTGACCGCTGTGGCAACGATTCCATTTCCCCAGACGGGAATCTCTAGGTCAGGATGATCCGCATCGTTGGAACGAAGCACCAAAACATCTTTTTGAAGATCAAGATCATTCGGATCAAACTCAATCGTCAAAGTCCATGGGCGAACCAAACGGGGTTCAATTCCGTCTAAATTATTTTTCGTCAAATCAACATTTCCATAAGGACTCGAAAACTTTTTGATTCTAAAGTTTCGTCCGTCCTTAAAGCCGACCTGATAAAAACGAAGGGGAGTATCTCCCGTATTATAAAGTTCCAGGGTCCGGGCTCGAAGTGATTTTCCTGCTCCATCGACGACCACGTCCCCAAATCCAAGCAAGGTTGTGTCCGTCAACGCAAAGTCTTCCCCATTTTCCTCGATTTTTAAACGGGGAAGTCCGCCATAGATCGTGATTGGAATTGGATCAAAATCGATTCCAGACCCCTGATTTAAATTGTTATCATAATTTTCATCACGGGATTCCCGTTTTGCGTCAATGTTCATTCCGACATAAAACTGCGTTGTATTATCAGCAAAAGGATTGTCACGCGGCAGAAGAATCGAAATAAATTGATCCGATCCATAAATATCGTTTGTATTGGTGTATTGATCGATCGTAAAGGTGTAAAACTGCCGGTCATCTGCGTCGCCAAAAGTTGGATTTTTCGAAACCACAAAGCTTACGTCCGGGAGCTTTCCATAACCTCCGGCATTAAGTATACCAAATCGAACCTTGAGTTGATCCCCCCAAACAAAGGTTCCTTTTTCGGTCTCAAACCAAATCGTTTTAAGTGCCGTCTGTGTTCTTCCATCATAACCTTTAAAATCGGGAGGTATAGAAATCACAAAAACACTTGCCGCCCTCTCCCCTGAACCCCATGACATCAACTTCACAATAAAATGTCGGGTCACATTGCCCGGAATCAACTCCAGATTTCGCACTTGAACGCCATAGGTTGGACCCGCAACATTGGCACTCCTTGCTGGCATTGTAAACGAACTACTTGCGACTAGTAAATCTGAGGCATCCAAAGTATCGCCGTTTTTAGAATAATAAATATTAAAGACAACTCCCGCCCGGTTATGTTCTGCACCATTACTAAAATAGGGCCTCAGCACAATGTCCTGATTGCTCATACATTGGGAGGGAGTGATTTCAAATCCAGAAATCGACACCTCCTGCGCAACAAGGGATGAAAAAATCATCACCCCCTGAAACAACAGGAAGAACGCGACTTGCTTAAGATTTCGAAATAGACTCATGATCAAAAACACTTTCTTTCTTACGGAAGAGTCAACCCGAGATTATACTTTTGATTCAGGTACTTTCTCACTGCCAAACCATCACCCGTATCAGCATTGTGTTCAGCACGATAAAAGATAATTTCAGCCCAATCCGCATTTGGACGAATACCCAAATCTGTAATAGAGGTTTCGCTTAAATTATAAACGGGATAGCTCGATGAAGGATTGGTTCCTATTTTATAAAAACCGTTATTACCGATATTCCACATCAAAAGCTGCGTTTGTCCGATAGCATATCCTGCAGGACGCGGTCCCCATGACTGCCCCGTCGCTCCAAAAAAGTAACTCGTCGGATCAGCAAGAGTTGCGCATGGTCTTGCATCAATTTCATCAAGCCAATAATAGCCTCCATCTGAAATACCTTTAGCGACCATGTAAACCGTATAGGGAGCTTGCATGTTAAATCCGGTCTTCACAATCCCTTGAGCGCTTGAATCTTTTCTCATCACAGGGCGTCCATTAAATTGACTCGCAATCCACTTGAGATCCAAGAAAGCCCCACTGGTCAAATGACGGTTATTTAAACTCATATCCTGCAGCGCTCTGACGGTGTCTGTTCCTGAAACCGTACAAGGTTGGGTCATTCCCACATCTTTAAATGCTTTCTCCGCAGAATATTGCGCATAAAGCCCCAAGGTCGGAAGCGGGAAGGTCGTTCCTCCATCTCCTGAAAAAACGTTGAGCAGGTATTTTTGATCCAAATATTGACGAACTTTTAAGCCGTCATTCGTCAAAGGATCTAATGCAGTATTGTAAACCGCCACCTCGACAATATCGATTGACGAATTATTGGTTCCATTCGCATTTGAGCCTAACGTCAATCCACCCATCCCCGAGCTTCCGCAATTTCCCGTCACAACTGCCCCATTATTAATCACAAACTTTGAATTGGGCCCATCAAAAGTCGCAAACATAATCATATAATTTCCCAAGATCGCATTGGGGTTTTCGAGAGCTGTGTTAGCCCCGGCATACATGGAGAGTGAAAAGGAATTGGCGGTTTGTGAAACACGTCCTGTATTAACCGCCGAACCATCAAATAAAAACTTTCCATCCGATGTTCCGCTTTGCTTCACCACCATCGCAATCGTCGTCGGCTGATTCAAATTGAAGGTTGTTTTTAAAAAATCATCTGCTCCATCAAAACGAAGAACAGGAAGTGAGTTGACTTGATTTTGAAACCATTTTGGGCGTCCCGCCGCCGTTTGTTGAAGCAGATTCTTGCCGCTTCCCGTTAAATCTTTCAAAAATGCCACCGTATCCGTTCCCGATGTCGAACAAAGCTGAGTTCCTTCGACATCTTTATACGCTGCCTGAGCACTGTATTGAGACAAAAGACCGACGGTGGGAAGTGTAGCTCCCCCTGCAGAGCTAAGCCCGTACTTCGCATCCAAATATTTCCGCGCCAAATATCCATTTCCACTGCCAACGGTTTGTGCCTCCGAGTAAATAATCGCTTCCGCTAAATCAAAATCCGCATAGGTACTATAAAAGGCGCTTCCAAAATCATAGCCACTTCCTCGGGTTGCACCCACCAGTGTCCCTGAAACAACCGATTGAGTTCCCGTCGCCAATGTCGAGGTGGCCGTTGGATCCACCGCAACAGTGACCACTTGAAAGGTGGTCGCCGCATCAAAAGGTAAATTCAACTGGTTGGAACCCGTATTCACCGCAATCTTGTTGTCCGTTCCCAGAAATGTAATCGACGTATTCGAACCCTGATCACACCAGACCCCACGTACTCCTCCACTTGCACGACGTTTTAATACTATATGAATCGTGTATTTGACAGGAAAGGCAGTCGCTTCAACTCGCTTTAGAAAGTCATTCACCCCATCAAAGCGAACCGCCGGTAAAGTCCCAATTTGAGCCGTTTGAAAAGTCGGCCTTGTTCCTGCGCTAGTGGCCACCAAATCACGTCCATTGGTACTTGAGTCTTTCCAAACTTGAATCGAGGCTCCGGAGGTTGTTGCTTTTGTGGTTGCCCCGGCATCCGTGTATACTTCATCTCCCTTATACCAGGCATAAAGAATTGAAGTGCTCGGTGGCTTGGTTGATCCCACCCCATCATTTTCGCCCGGACTTCCTCCGGAATAAGAGGAGGAGGGTAATGTATAAGCCCCCACTGCAATATCCCCTTGAGCTTGAACACGAAGTTTTCCGCTCACTTTCATATCGGATTGAACCTGAACTTCGCCGGTTTGGGCTGAAACCATTTTCACATGGATGAACAGGATAAACAGGATAAAGACAATGACTCGCGCGGAGACGCAGAGGCGCGGAGAGGAAGGAATATCTTTATTTAGTTTAAGAGGTTTTGTTTTCATAGATTTTGTAGTGTTGAGGGTTGGGAAAAGGCAGGATTAACCGCCAAGAAAAAGGCAAAGAAAGCCAAGGTAAAGGCAGTTTTAACCGCAGAGGGCGCAGAGGAACGCAGAAGAAAGTCATTGAATACCCTTCTCACACGAAGACACGAAGTCACAAAGGAAAAGGCAGCTTTCTCTAAGAAATGCTGGAATGCAGGAAAATAAAAAACAGATAAAAAGGCATTGAAAACAGTGGAGATTCGTCCGGCTGCCGGAACGAATCCAAACAAATGAAACAAACGACTCTCGCAAACGCGTTTGCGTAGATCGTTTTTTGCATCACTTTGATTTCGATTAAGATCGAAATTTTCACTGTTTTTGGGATTTAAAAAACTCTGCGTCTCAGCGTTTGTGCCCCCTCCTCCCATAGCACCAAAATAAAACGTTGCTCCGCAAACGGATGCACGTTCGGTTTCCGAACCTTTTCTGCGCGAGGCATTCCCCTGTATTGCAGAACGCTGCATCGCTGCGCCGCCGCGGGAAACAAATCCGGAAAGCGGCCTCCTCCGAAAGCATTCGGAGTCAGCCCTCCCTTGGATTTGAAATGGATTTAAGCTATTTAGCTTACAGGCTAATCGGCTATTAGGCTTGGTCGTTTGCATCGCTTTAGTTTCCTCTCCAGCTGACGGTACCCACGGCACGGATGACGAGTTGTCGATTGCCGGTCTGAACAACGACGCTGTTGTACTCCCCACTGTTCATTTGCAAGGTGTCACCGGATTGCATGGCCCCTACTCCCCCCGGAATGGTTTGCTTCGGGGTCGCAGCGGTAAATCCGTTGTATTGATCGCTCCCCGCCGGACTCGCATAAATCGTGAGGGTTTTGCTCGTCGCTAATTTGGGATCAGTTCCGCGTTTAAATTCATCAATATTCTTCACGCCATCATTATCATAATCGCCTGTTGCGGTTTGGGTTAAACCTCCAAACTTTGCATTCTCCCACGTATCCGGGAGTCCATCCCCATCGCTATCGACCCAGAACTTCCCGGTCAAGGTCAAGACCGCAGAGGTTCCAGCCTGTGCCGTCGCTCGTTGGGTTACCGTGGACGTGGACCCGAGTTTCCAATAAAATTGGGCTTTGCCGGCGCTGTCCGTTAAAACGGTGAAGGTTGTCGCGGTTGTGGTCGGAACGGAGCTCCCGATTTTTCCTCCGCCCAGAGTTACGGTGAAGGTCACGGGGGCATTGACCAAGGGAGTCGTTGCCGCGTTTTTGACATTGACGATCAACGGCTTGGGTAAAACCTCATTGGGAAAGGCGCTTTGATTGTTCGTGGTGTTATCAATCGTCAACACGGGTGCGAGGCCGTTATAAAAATCGAGGGGAAGGGTATCGGCTCCATCCAAAACTCCATCGCGATCGGTATCGGCTTTGTCCGGATCTATGCCATTGAGCAGTTCTTGAAAGCTTGCGACTCCATCGCCATCGGCATCTTCGCCGTGGAGGATTCGAAAATTGGGAACCATAACCGGAAGGAGGCTATAGCCAACGGTTCCACTGCCCAGCTGTCCCTTTAAATTTAAACCGGAGGATAGAATCGTTGCATTGCTCCTAATTGCCACGGTATGATCGCTCCCCATGGCTCCTTGCAAGGCTCCGGTCAGTCCTCCGATTTGTGTTGGATAACTTTTTGCGACCAGTGTTGAATCCCCTAATCCGCCGTAGCTGTTTGAGCCCCAAACCCAAAATTTGCCGAGGCTATCGATGATTCCACTGGCATTTCCTCCCGCAAAAATCTTTGCCGCTCCTGTGAAATTCGTCGTCGCATCGGCTTTCACCTGAACGGCCATTGTCCGCTGTGTGATTGTCCCATCTCCCAATTGACCGATTCCGTTATATCCCCAACTCCAAACCGTTCCATCGCTTTTGAGGGCCAATCCATGATTACTTCCCCCGGCAATCGCGGTGATCCCGCTTAAGGGAACGCCCACTGCTGTCAGCACTTGAACCGGATAAGTCTTATTCGGGGTCGTTGTGTTGTTTCCCAGTTGCCCATTGCCCGCAGACCCTGTGACCCAGACCGTTTGATCGCTCCCTCGCAGTAGAATTGTGTCGTTGCCCATCGCTGCAATTGCGGTCACTCCCGCAAAGGGAACGCCCGCGCTGGCCAAAAGTTGTACGGCGCTCTTTTGGTCTGTCGTATTGCCGTTGCCCAATTGACCGAAGTTGTTTCTTCCCCAAGTCCAGGCCGTACCGTCGCTTGTTAAGGCCACCGAATGCAAATCTCCGGCCGCCACCGCCGTCACTCCTGTTAATGGCACGGAGGTTAGGCTATTGATTACATTCACCGCCGTGCTTTTGGGGAGGAGGGTCATATCTCCCAACTGACCATTTGTATTGGCTCCTGCTGCCCAGACCGTTCCACTGACTCCCCCGTTTTGTAAAAAGAGCGTGTGGGTTAATCCCTGCGCCACATCGGTGATTTGCGTTAAAAATCCGGTCGCATTTTTCGCCTGAACCACCAGCGCTTGATCCCCTGTCAATCCACTGGAGAGTTGGGAGGAGGCATTCGCTCCCACCGTCCAGGCGCTGCCGTTGTTTTTAACAAAGGCGCTATTGGATCCCCGGGCACTGATCTTTGCGACCGCGCGCTCTCCGGTCATCGCGCCAAAGCTCCAGCGATAGCCGACTGTTCCGTCCCCAAAATTGCCAAAAATATTCTCACCAAAACCGACCACTGTTCCGTCGCTTTTTCCGATCACCGTGCTGTTATTGCGAGCCGAGACCTTTACTCCGTTGGTGATCGAGGTTAAGGCCGTTGGAACCGCACTTGTCGTTGTCGTCCCCTGCCCGAGTTGTCCTGTGGCATTTGCGCCACAGACCCAAACTTCGCCATTGGTTTTCACAAAAATTGTGTGTGAACTTCCCCCAGCGGCTTCAACCACTTCACTCAATCCGGGGATTAAAGTCGCCGTATTGCGTTGGGTCGTCGTGTTATCGCCCAGTTGCGAAGTTGTATTTAATCCCCAAGCATAGACTGCCCCCAATACATCAATCGCAATGCTATGATTTTGGCCGGCGGCAAGGTCAGCGATTCCAGTCAATGGGGTGAGATCTGCCTTTAATACAGGAACCGCCTTTGTTTTGGCGACCACCGTATTATCTCCCAATTGACCGCTGGTCTTATTTAATCCCACTGTGTTTGATCCCGCGGCGTAGACCGCTCCTGTCGCTCCGGAAAGCATTAAAAGATGAGTACCGCCCGCGACGATTTGTGTAATCCCGTTGATTGCGAGTCCCGTGCTGTTTAACAATAACGGGGTTGCCTTCGTTTGATCGGCGCTTGATCCGGTTCCGATTCCCCCTTTACCCCAGCTCCAAACCGTTCCATCGGAGCATAAAGCGGCATGAAAATCATCTCCGGCGGTGATTGCCACCACGTTACTTAATTTTGTTGTTCCCCCCGCCTTCAGGACTGCGACCGGATAGCTTTGATTCGTGATCGCTCCATTTCCCAATCGGCCATTGGTTCCCATCCCCCAACAGAGCACCGTTTGATCGGCGAGCAAGGCCGCCGTTACATTTGCACTGGCGGCGATATCGATTGCATTCGTTAAAAAGGTCGTGGCATTGGTTTTCACCTGCACCGGAGTTAATTGATTGGTTGTTGTTCCATTGCCCAATTGACCACTGGAATTGAGTCCCCACGTCCAGACCGTTCGATCGCTTTTTAAGGCTGCGACGTGATTATTGCCCATCGCCACTTTGCCGGTGATATAGAAATGGCACTGGCAACGGCACTTTCCAACTCTCCTGCTTTAAAGGCTTTGACCTTTAATACCTGCGGACGCCAGACCGTGACCGTTGCTCCCGAAACCACCGTCGTATCCGATGGAGTGGGATCGATTCCGTTTAAGGTATAATAGAGCGTTGACCCTGCTGTTGCGCAGGTGATTGTCGCATCCACTTTTGTCGGATATTCCCCGGAAACCGCCGAAATAACAGGGGTCGAGACTGTTTGCGCTTGAAGTAAATTTAGACTAAAAACTAAAAAAAGAAGAGAAACCTTAATCCCTATGAGGGCAAAGCTACGAACCGCTCCCAAAAAAGAGCATAAATTGAAAAAAATATTCTTCATCACTTGAAATGAGCATACACGGCACCTTAGTTAGCAAATGAGAGACGTTTTTACTCACGATCAGACTTGGTAGGGATTTGTATGCCGCTGTCAAATCCAAAAAAGCACCCAATGGATCGCTTACATTTAGAAGTATAAATTCAAATTAAATCCGTGAAGGATTACAAAAAGCTTTTTGGACAAACGGTTTGCTCTTTACGTGTTAATGCTGATTTGACCCAAGAAGAGCTTGCTGAAAAGGCCGATCTTTCACGGAGATTTATTCAGGACATTGAAAGAGGCCTCAAAAGCGCATCGGTGATTTCCCTCGCAAAGATTCGATCCGCTCTGGATTGTGAATGGGATGATCTGCTTAAAAAACTCCGATAACAAACCGAAACGAAACCCCTTTTTTTAAATTCATGGCTAGGCAACCCACGCCATGCGCAGTACCCCCACCCCCTTACCCCTTCGGAAGTACCTAAAGCCCCCCACGGCCGGTACAGGTTCTTCCTGACAGGTAAATAGGAGGAGGGACGCGCCACCACGTCGAATGCCTAGCTAAGAAATAAAAATTCACCCCATTTACTTTACTTTGAAATAGTCATCGAGATCCAAGAAGGTTTACAAGATCCTTCCATGTGTTCCGCGCCAGAGTTGATTGACCGACTCGACCATCTCTCGGGCGACCCACCATGACCAAGACTCCACCAGCTTTGCCGCTGTCTCTGGATCAGGCGAAAAGACCACCGGGACGTTGTACCGCGCTTCAAATGCGTTGAGGGTGGCAAGGACGGCTCTCGGTTCCATGCGGGATCGATACTCACCGGACTGGATCGATTCTTTCTTCCCCACGACCAGCAACCTCGCAAAGTGGTATCCACGTAGTCGATGTAGTTCTCGTTCAAATCGCTCCCGGTTCTCACCCACGCAGTACGACACCAGATCACCAATCGATTTTCTTTCCACCGCAAAAGACTCCTCACCGCAACAAAACGAATAGTCCCCTGTTCGGAGTGTTCCAACCTGACATGTAAACCGCGAAATCGGTAGGGGTGCTTGTTCCCGAGAATCTACCACAATAATCGGCTTCAAATGAGCCAACTTACCAACACCTTTTAGAATTGGAAAATGATCGGTTTTGTACTCGTATTTCGTACCATGGTTTTGTCCTGTTTTTTTGGTGAGACGCCATGCTACGTGCACCTCGCTTACTCTAGTATAAGCATGGCATTTTACAGGGATTACCTATTTCCATCGCATTATCCCTATAGTACTATAGGGCCTTATACCTATTCTATATTCTATAATAAATTTAATAAAGAGGGTGTCTCAGGTGTCTCAAAGCTTACATCTTCATAGGTGATTTGTGGTGAGACACCCTCCCTGCTTGGGTGTCTCGGGTGTGTCTCATTTTTTAAGTTTTTATATATTTTTATGTGAGACACCCAAAAAAGGGGGTGTCTCAGCTTTTTAGAACGGATTTTGGTCCTTATTTTCGACCTCTTTTTGGGGCTCATAATTGGGATTAAAAATCGTCCAAATGCGTTGTTGATTTTTCCGACCGTTTCGGGACCGATGGTAAGTGATCCGATCTTTGTAATCAAACATGCTCATGGAAGTTCCCAAGAGAGTTCCAACCGCGTTTCTCCATGAGAATTTTTTATCGGCAGTTCGATTTGTTTTGTCATTTGTAAGAAGCAGATCCTTCAATTCTTCCGCAGTCCCCACCCAACGCTCATCGCCTGTGTTATGACCAAAAATTCCCATGGACGGAATGGTCTTACCCCACAAGATCGAATCGACCATCTCCATCAAAGTCGCTTCATTGGTAAAGCTATCCACAATTTCCATGAGCTCGGCGTTTTGGTACCCCGCCACCCCCGATCTATCATCTTGGTACTCGGGCAGGATCTTCCACGTATGTAGCAAATAATCGATAAACGCTGGAAACTCTACTTCGAGATCCCGCCAATAGTTTGACTGCGCCATGCGATCATCGGACCCAGCAAATGGAAACTGAAACTTATTTGCCTTTAAAAGGATAATCTTGTCCTGCATATCGGATTTGATTTCCGGTAACACTAGTAAGTTCTGCTCATTATCATTGATCGCAATGGTGAGCCTCCAGTGAGGAGTCAAACCGACTCCAACCCGACCCTTTCCGTGACATCGCACGTTCTTTCCGTACAACGAATTTTTGAGAAAGTTCCCAAAGTTTTTTCGAGCCTTGTGGTCTGAATCACGATTCTCATCGTCGATGCGAAGATGACAGGCATGGAATAGATCACTGTTAAACGAGGTTTCACCGACAAGATATTGGTACGGATGTGCCTCCGCCCCACCTAAAAGTTCGGTAATGATTCGCTGGCAAAGTGTTTTTCCACATTTGATTGGCCCGGCGATGCACAAAGCCTGCCCTGGCTTCCTAAGGTTTTGATCATAGAGCCCTTCCAAGGCCACCTTGAGCCATCCATAAAAATAGTGAATCTGTTGTTCATCGGCATCCGCCAAAAGCGATTCAAAAAAGTACGCCAACTTGGAAAAATCCCCTGGCTTGGGCTCCATGAGTGACAATTCTTTGTTGATTAAAATCTTAACGCCATTGATCCGATGGTATCCACGTTTGTATCCCGCCACCGCACCCACGTAATCAACGTCCTTATTTTTGATAATCCAGTTCACCTTGGAATCCACCGGAGAAAGAAGATCATTTTTTCCCATCTCCGGGGAAAAAGAGGCTTCTTTGAGTAGATTCTTCATGATGGTGAGATTGCACTTGATGTAATCCCCGTCCGCATTCGTCACTAAAAAGTGACTCGACTGGTGATCGTAATAAGCTTCAAATTCTTGATTCGGAAAAATATCAGAAGCCGACATAATAGAGCATCCTTTGGAGTTGTTGCTTTTCCTCACGCCATGCTCCGGCCAAGCGAACAGGCTGGGCGGGTTTAAACATTGCGGGATCGCATTTAAATTCGGGTAAAATAATTTTGAGTTGTTGGAATAATTTCTCTTCGGGGCGCACGAACCAGCCATGGAGCGACTTACCGCCCGAATGGATCACGGTAACGAGGGTTAAGCCCATATGATCACGGAGCCACCTGAACACAGCACCCACCTCGTCAAAGTTGAGTTGGTCGGACTCCACCACTAAAAAGCGTTGCTTTAAAACATGAGAATTTGACCGTTTGAACGTCCCCTCAAAGAACGTTGATGGACATGTAAAATTTGCGGGGACAGAAGAAAATCGTTTCCAATCTTTGACTGCCTGAAAATGTTGCACTTTGGAAGGCTCCCCAGAATCAAACGTATTTCCGATCCATACCACGTCATCGCCTTGGAACAAATCGAGATGAGCGTGAAACTGCTCCATGGGATCCAATGGAGGCTTCGTCGGACTATCCGCCTCTATCTCCTGACAAGGCCACTGAAAATCACGTAGAATCGAATCAAAGTAAAACTTTGCTTTTGCTCTGAGTGCTCGGGCATGATCCACTTTTGCGGGAGGCCTTTTAAATTTCTGTAAGGGAATCTCGCCTTCCTTCATCGCTCGGAAGATCGCTTTACGAATCGTTTTTTGAACGTCGTGTCGCATTTCTTGGCACGACGAATGAAAACAAAAAAGAGTTGCGGCACCCACGATGAGGATTCGACAATCCTTCACTCGACTACGACTTTGATGGAGGCCTTCACCCGGACATGCGCAATAGCCCCATGTTCCGTTCCAGTCGATTGAGCCCAAGATCGATTCGGCGATGGATTCTTTATTCATAAGTTTTTTAAAAAAAGGTTTTGACCCGCTTTTATTCGGTTACGGGTCAGGGGGGATTAATCAGTAGGACATCTACCGCCGTGAATCCCTTTCCATTTTCGTGGAATTTTTTCGTGCTTTAGTACTTCAGTTGATCAATCAGATTGCGCCCCTTGATAAGGGCCTCATAAAGAGCCTGATCCTGAGCGGTGGGGGTTTTGACCCTCGGCCACCAGTGGTTTAAAAGGGCCAGAACCTGTTCAAGTGAAAGATCCACCACCATTTCACCCTTGTTTTTCCCCACATGGAGGATCGTTCCTTTCCAAGCCTCCTCCCCTTGAAATGAAGTTCGGGGATTGTCATTGGGGAGTGGAGGGACAACTCCCCCTGTGCTTTGGTCGCGATTAATGACCCGTTTGTATTCACCGGATGGAATAACCTGATGGTCTGTGGGAATAAATCCACCAATTCTCGCATAAACCTTCCCATCATCGTGCTCATGACTAATCAAAAGCTGAGTCGATCGACCCAGCAACGATTCCACATCAAAGCCATCCTCTTCCTCCTCCTTGGTCAGGTCTCGATTCAGGACACCCTTTACAATCCTTAGAAGATTGGATTTCTCATGGAGTGAGAGCTGGAGCCACTGACTCCAGACACAAAATCGTTTCTTGTTCTCCGGATTGAATGTTTCTGTCTCAAAAACGATCCGGAAGTTTTCCTTCATCCCGTAATGGGTCTGCCGTTTTTGAAGCGGGGTGACATCCACCACCACCGCATGATGCGTTCCCGCCGTACATGGCGTGAAATCGCCACCGTCTTTTTTTGCGATCATTGTCATATATTTATTCTCCTATTTGGTATTTATGCTGTTTGTGTTTTTGTATTTTTGGACAAGGCTCTGCCCTGCGATTTTTTCCATGGTTTTTTTCAAAACTTTTGGAAAAGACCAAAAATCCTAAATTCGATTTTTATTTGTTTTTTACCGAGCGTGGGGATTCAAGGATTTGCGAGGTTGAAAGTCGTGGAGTTCAACTCCACAAGCATCCGCAACTTCTTTGAACCCTTGAGACGAGGAATCCTGAATGTCTTGCGATAAAGTCCAGCGAATCGCCAAAAGCCGCCCCACCAGAATCTGTGCCACCACTTTTTTGGGAACACTTCCAGAAACCAGACCTACCGCCACCGGATCAATCACTGCCTGAAGAAACCCCATAATCATCCGTTTTTTCTCCTCTGGTAGAGAAAGAAGATGGGACTGAGACTTTTCCGATAATATCCAAGTCGGTTCCAATGAGAGCTTCCTCTCCTTTTTACAATTGGAGAGTTTTTTAAGGCGAGGACTCATTGAGCACCTCCCATTGTGGAGCAGCTTCTCAGATACGCCTCGATAGATGATTGATCGAATAATCTTTTGCCTTTGATTTTCCCCGGTTCTCGGAGTGAGAAAGAGTTAATCTTTTTTTCGTCTGCCAACTTGTAAAGTAACGAGCGTGACATTGAATATTTTAGTGAAGCCCTCTTGCTATCGAGTGCGAACGAGTTGATTTCCGAGCTTTGATTTTTCATGAGTTCCTTTTGGTTGATTTATTTCAGGTTAAATTTTTAATTAACATTTTCTTGTACGAGTTTGTCTTCTTTGGAGATTGAAGCCCATCCACGCCAAAGATTCTTTCGGCTAAATCGCACAGTCATTTTTTGGATAGAAATTTTCTTATTCATCGAGCAATCTTGACACGCCTCAAAAGCGTTTTCTATCGGCTGAATTTGACTTTTAAATTTTTCCATTCCGTAAATGTCTCATAATGTTTTGAGAGTTTCTTGTACGGGTTTGTCGCCTTTTTCTTCTCCTAAGAAGAAATTGATAAATAAATTTAAAAATCAAAAGAAGACACTTAATTTTCAGTAGTGGTCTTTGAGGGAGATGAAGAATAAAATGATCTCAATATCATCCAGTAAGGCACTGATTTCGTTTAGTATCCGAGGTCTTTAAATCGGATGATCTCCACTTTGAAAAAGATTATAAACATTTCCAAATGAAGTACGCTTTTTGCAATCGGAATACTGAACGGAAAGAAAATGAC
Source organism: Akkermansia muciniphila (assembly GCA_945883905.1). Lineage (GTDB taxonomy): Bacteria > Verrucomicrobiota > Verrucomicrobiia > Methylacidiphilales > CAMAQI01 > CAMAQI01. The sequence goes on from CAMCYL010000008.1 coordinate 40,489, forward strand.
GGTTCGCTTCACGATGAGAAGTGAATCCATCCGCATCATTGGATGTAGGTTAATGGAGAAAATTCAAATGAAACCAAAAATTGAAAAGCCGATCTTTGATAAAGACGGGTATCAAATCAATATGAAAGACCTCAACGGGGAGCCACTGCCTGACCCCAAAAATCTCGTCAAAGTTTCTCCCGAATCGATTGGCTTGCCCAGCTTTGCGGAGATGAAAAAATCTCCTTCAAAATTTATTATTCATAAGCGGGGAGGTGTTCGGGAAGGGGCTGGAAGAAAGCAATCAGGAAGACATCAAATCGTTTTAAGGCTATTGCCCAAAGCTGAAAAAAAGCTCCGAACGCTCGCAAAGAAAGAGCATATATCTCTTTCAGTTGCCGCTGAAAGATTGATTCTTCAATCCATATAAATCATTTCCGACCCCCACCAAAAAGGGAGATGGATTCAACGGCTTGACGCATTGTTTCTATCTCATGATGGGAGTAATCAGCATGAGTCTTTTTCGTGGTATGCCCTACCAGCTTCATTCGAAGCTCCTCCGCTACACCATTATTCGCCATCATTGAAATCGCCGTATGTCGGAGGCTGTGAAAACTCAGCGACGAAACAGAGCGACCGATCCCAACTCGTTTCTTTAAAAGCTCTCCCTTGACCCCTGCCCGATCCATCAAGCGCTTAAACTCCATCGATAAACCGCTTTTTCCCGCTCCATTCCGACCGTAAAGCTTTGGGAAAACAGGAGCCTTGCCTACTCCTTGAGTTCGACCCTCCAACCAATTCCAAAAATCAGGATGGATCGGGGAGATATGCCGATAGCCTGTCTTTCGAGACTCCAATTTGATCAGCTTCTTCTTTCGATCAATCATACCCCACTCAAGATTGGCGACATCCTGCAACCGAAATCCATTCGTCCCCCCACATATAATCACTCCCGCCCAGTCACTATCTCCCGCCGATATAACCAATGACTCCAACTGCTCAGAGGTAAACGCCTCTTTTTCGTTTCTCGACTTATCCCGAATCGGTTTGACAGTATGGCAAGGATTCAATGGAATGTACCCTAGCTTTTGAGCCTCGGAAAATGAAGCATTCACGATCTTGCTCATCAACTGATTGACAGTCGAAGCTGATCGCCCGCTTTCAATAAGTTGTTTTTGAAAGCCAAAGATGTCGGAGGGAGATATTGTTTCTAAGGATTGATCAAGTCGCTTACCCAAATACTCACGAAATTCTTTGATCGTGGATCGGTATTTTTCAAAAGTGCTTTCGGAAGTAGAAGCCTTCTTGCTTTGAGTCCATGAATCCAACCATTCCCGGCATGTCTTGAAGTGGATAGTCTTTCCCTCCAACTTTGTGGAAATCTCATTGACCAGTTTTCGGAGTTGAAGCTCGGAAGGACTACCTCCTCTTGCCAACTTCTCGACCTCCACCGCCTGACTGAGAGCTAGTGATCTCAACTCGCTTTCTGATCGAGAATCGTTTTTAGAAGGCTTGATTGGAATTTTTGTTGATCGCTTAAGTTGTCGTCCTTGCGAATCCGTCCAACAAAGCTGCCAGTAAGGGGAATGAACTCGGGAACTAATTGATGCCATAGTGTGAATATAATGAGAATATGTTGAGACGTCAACGATGTTTTAAGATGTCCTATTTACCTATGAAAAATAAATTTACGAGAACAGGAGATGAACATGAGGGTTCGATTCCCTCTGCCCGCAAACCTCTGAAAAATCTTTCGACTATTTCAAATCTCATTTTGCTCTCCAAATCCACGTTGACTCCCTCGGCTCCCGCCTTGCTCGGATCACGTCCTGTGATCCCCGATTCGTTGAATCGGTTCTTATTTTTCATTCCCAATGAAAAATAATCCCTCTGCCCGCATTTCTCCTTCGAACCCGAATGCCAGACATGACTCCCCTTCGCGTCAGCGATATTCACCACTGTCGGAGACCTCTTTGGAGTGCGCAGGGGAACGTTCTTCTGGGGCGCAACCAAAATCTGGGAGTCCTCGACCGATTTTGTAGTTCGATTCCCTCTGCCCGCAAACCTCTGAAAAATCTTTCGACGATTTCAACTCGACACATTAATTGTTCACCAAAGCTAAAGAAATTAACAGTTCGCCTCACCATGAGAGGCGAATCGATCCGCATTATTGGAGCGGGTTACTGCAGATCAAAACCGTAGGCGATCCCTTTTTAAATTCTACTTAGAATCCATCAAGGCACTGAGCTTATCGTGGATATCCGCGGAAACCAATTGCTGGACCATCTCTCCAATATTCCCGTCCATAAAGTCTGGCAAGTTAAAGGCCGAATAATTAATTCGATGATCTGTAATACGATTTTGCGGATAGTTATAGGTTCGAATTTTTTCGTTTCGATCCCCAGTCCCAATCTGGCTTTTACGATGTTGTGCATAACGTGCCGCCTCTTCATCTTGCTTGGCCTTCAATAAACGGGATCGTAAAATTCCCATGGCGCGCTCACGATTCTTGATCTGTGAACGGGTATCCTGACAACGAACAATGAGTCCAGAGGGATAATGTAAAATTTGAACCGCCGAATCCGTCGTATTCACCCCTTGTCCCCCATTTCCACCAGAACGACATACCTCAATTCGAAGTTCATCCTGTCGAATCACCACATCGACCTCTTTTGCTTCAGGTAAAACAGCGACGGTTGCCGCCGAGGTATGAATTCGCCCCTGGGCCTCTGTCATCGGAACGCGTTGAACCCGATGAACTCCGCTTTCAAAACGCATATGCTTATAGACGTCCTGTCCGTTCATCTGGAAAATAATCTCTTTATAACCGCCGATCTCTCCTGGACTCGACTCCATATCATCGATCTTCCACCCCACCCGTTCGGCATAACGACAATACATCCGATAAAGATCCCCTGCAAAAATCGCCGCCTCTGTTCCCCCTGTCCCGGCTCGAATTTCGATAATCGTGTTGCGGGAGTCGGTCTCATCTGGGGGAATTAAAGCCATCTGAACCTGCTCTTGAGAGCTGCTCAATTGCTGCTCCAAAAGCGGCAGCTCTTCTTGAGCCATTGAAATAAGTTCTGAATCTTCGGCAGAGCGAATTAAATCACGAGACTCTTGAATTTCTCGAATCAATTTCTCCCAACGGTCACACTCGGGAACCACTCTCGATAGACGCGAGTGTTCACGGGTAATCTCTTGAGCCCGCGAGTGATTATCGTAGAGAGTGGGCTGTGAAAGCTCCAACTCTAATTCTTTAAAACGCTGGCGCAACCGCTCCACATGCGGGGCCAAATCCATATTCAATCCAGTCGAAGCTTACGACATCTTCGAGCTCGCCAAACGGGAATTCCCGTAACGACGAGAGAACTTCTCAACACGTCCTGCCGTATCGACAAATTTTTGCTGACCGGTAAAAAATGGATGACAAGAGGAGCAAATACCAATCCGCAAACCTTCTCGGGTTGAGCGTGAATCATAAGTCGCTCCACAAGCGCAATTAATTTTTGTTTCGTTATAGTCTGGATGGATGCCCGTTTTCATAAGGTTGGGGATGCTACGCCCCTTTTTCAGGAGAATCAACGGAAAAATTGATCTATTTTTTAATTTGTTTTTCGCCGAAATACGACTACTCCATACATCTCTCTATCCATGAATAAAAATCGATTTTCAGATTATTTTCGCAACCCCAATAGAACGGAAAGCGTTCTTATTAAACGATTTAGATCGCTAATCGCTCCCTGTTCTGACGCTCCATTTGAAGCCATGGCACAACAGTCCGTCCAACTGACACGTCAACATTTCGGTAAAACGATGCGCCTCTTTGCGCCCCTTTATCTCTCGAACGAATGCGTCAATATCTGCAAATATTGCGGATTCTCCCGTGACAATCCGATCTTAAGAACGACCCTTGAGATTCAAAAGGTCGATCAAGAGGCGCGCCATCTTGCCTCTCTCGGATTTCACAATCTACTCCTCGTTGCGGGAGAACATCCCAAATTCGTCTCCGACTCTTATCTGAAAGAGTGTATCATTCAACTCCGCGCCACAATCCCCTCGATCTCTCTCGAAATCGGACCGATGGAGCGCGAAGAATACCTCCCCCTTGTCGAAGCCGGAGCGGAGGGTCTCGTTGTTTATCAAGAGACCTACCACCGAGAGATCTATCAAGAGATGCATCCCTCCGGCCCTAAAAGAGACTTTGATTGGCGCCTCGATTGTCCGGAGCGTGCCTACGAGGCCGGATTCAAACGGATTGGAATTGGAGCCTTAATTGGACTTGCCCCATGGCAAGAGGAGGCGATCGCTCTCGCCACGCATGCCGAATATTTACTAAAAAACTGCTGGAGATCCTTTCTTACGATCTCCCTTCCGCGACTTCGACCGGCGGCCGGAGAGTTTGAACCTCGATATCCAATGAACGATCGAGAACTCGTCCAACTGATTTGCGCGCTGCGAATCACCTTTCCTCAAATCGGGCTTGTACTCTCCACCCGTGAACCCGTAGAGCTTCGGAATGGACTCTTCCCCCTCGGAATCACTCACATTAGTGCGGGATCCCATACCGAACCAGGAGGTTATACCGGGGTCGAGAAATCAACACTGCATCATACCGAAAAAGGAATCGTCAAACCGTTGATTCAAGTCGATGGAGAGATCCTCCAAGCCACAGAACAGTTTAAAATCGCCGATGAACGCACTCCGACCGAGGTTGCGGCACTTCTTCAATCGATCGGACTTGAGCCCGTTTGGAAAGATTGGGAGGAGTGCTTAGGTCATTCCGAAGAACTCCTCTCCTCTCCATGATCACTCTGACCCTCAACGGAATTTCCAAGGAATTCGACGATTCAATCTCGATCGATGAACTCATGAAAGTGCTCCAGCTACAACCGACCCTGTATCTGGTGGAACTCAATCAAGTGGCTCTTTTTCGATCTGAATGGGGAAATCAAAAGATAAAATCGGGGGATCAAATCGAAATTATTCGTATCGTCGCAGGAGGATAAGCAAATCGCTCATTTTTTCAATTGCGACTTTTCATTCTATTTCTAATCTTCGATTGTGGATCTTGCTCTTTCAACCTGCTGGAACGCCTCTCGACATCGCGACGGAAAAGCGATGCTCGAAGAGATTCGAGAGATGGGATTCAAATCGGTAGAACTCGGACATACCCTTCGATTCTCACTCTGGCCCGGAGTCCTCAAGGCGGTAAAAGAGGGCGTAATCCAAGTACAGTCGCTTCATAATTTTTGTCCCGTTCCCATCGAGGTGATTCGCCCCTCTCCCGACTGCTTTGAGTTTACCTCTCCCCATCCCTCAGAGCGAAATGCAGCCGTTCGAGCTACCCTCCAAACTTTAGATTGTGCCGCCGAAGTCGGAGCAAGTGCCGTGGTGCTTCATCTCGGCTCGTATCGACGTCGATCTCGTTTAACGGAGAAAATGATTCACGATTGGAAGTCACGCTCCCTTTACACAAAGAAAAGTTCTTCCTCTCGAATACAGTACTTAATTCAACGCAAAAAGGAGAGTCCTATTCTTCAAGAGAGACTCAAAGAATGCCTTGATCCAATTCTTGAAAAAGCGTCAAAACATCATCTTCGTCTCGGAGTTGAATTTCGATCCCATCTCGAGGAATATCCCCACGCCGATGAGTTTGACCCGTTTTTTCGGAACTATGCCGGCTCTCCCCTCGGATACTGGCATGACTTTGGTCATGCTGCCAAAATGGATCTTCTGGGAGTTATTAATCACTCTCAATTTCTAAAGGATCAATCGCAACGAATTATTGGAGCCCACCTCCAAGATTTTTCTCCCCCTCAAAATGACCACCTCGCTCTGGGAGATGGATCACTTCCGTTAGATGAACTCCACCGGCTTCTCCCCGAATCCTCAATCAAGGTACTGGAATTCAGTCCTCGCGTACCACGAGAAAAAATCATTGAAAATCTTCAAGAGTGGAGAATGAACTCCTGAAGAGAAAATGGAACGTTTTAGAAAATTAACTCGTCTCCATAGCTCGACTCTTTTATCCTTCTCGGTCATGAAACCTCGACTGCTTTTTATTATTCGCTTGCTCATCTCGGGGGGGGTTCTTGCACTCATTTTCTCAAAACTCGATCTCGATAAGCTCGCTCAAGTCGCAGAGGGAATGAGTCTGCCTTGGTTTGCAGTGGCCCTTCTGATCTGGGGAGGCGTTCCTTTATTAGCGAGCGTTCGTTGGAGACTCCTGCTCACTTCTCAATCGATCTTCATCTCTTATCGTAAGGTTTTAGATCTTTTTTTTGTCGGTCATTTCTTTAATGCTTTTCTGCTCGGAACGACGGGAGGGGATTTGATCAAAATTCTTTATGCGAGTAAGGCCGCCCCCGATAAAAAAAGCGAAGCGACCCTGACGATTGTGATCGATCGGATTATCGGATTAATTGCAATTTTGATCATGGCCTTGATCCTGATTCCGCTTCAGTGGAATTTTCTGACCCAAACCCCTCAAACCCAAGCGGCGGCATTCGCTGTGATCGGGGTTATCTTCGGGGGAATTTGCGGAATCGCTGGACTTCTTTTTCTTCCTCAATTAGAAAAAATTCAATTGCTTAAAAAAGTTGTTCAGAGACTTCCCTATCGCGAACAACGTCTCCGTCTTTTTGAGTCCTATGTTGTTTTTACGAAATCATGGCAGACCAACCTAAATGCTTTATTCATCTCCTTCATGATTCATTGCCTTCTTTTTGGTTCCGCGATTGCGGTACTTCGGTCCCTCGGAATTCAGGTCGAATGGCTTCCCTTTATCAGTACCCTCCCGATCATCGGAGTCTTGATGGCGGTTCCGATCTCCATTTCAGGTTTTGGAATCCGTGAAGGACTCTTTGTGATCTATCTCGGACTCTCCCCTCTTGGCATTGATCAAGAACATGCGATTACCTTTTCCTTACTCTATTTTTGCGTAAATCTTTTTTGGAGTCTCATCGGTGGGCTCTTCTACATCGGCTATCGTCATCCGGAGTTAGAGCGATGAATAGTCCCGCCGCCCGTCGGATTGTCGAACAACTCAACCGCCACGGCCATATTGCCCTTTACGCGGGAGGATGTGTTCGGGATCATCTCCTCAATCAACCCAGCAAAGATATCGATATTGCGACGAGTGCAACCCCAGACGAAGTTCAATCGATTTTCCCACGAGTGACAGGACTCGAAGGAAAATGTTATGGGGTTGTCCGTGTGATGGAGGACCATCAAACCTTTGAGGTCGCCATGTTTCGAACCGATGGAGTCTATCGCGATGGACGACGCCCGGAATCGGTTCAAAAATCGACTCCTGAAGAGGATGCGAAACGACGAGACTTTACGGTCAATGGAATGTTTTACGATCCCACAAACGAGAAAATTATCGATTACGTTGGCGGTCAGGAGGATCTTCAAAAAAAAATCATTCGTACAATTGGCAAAGCGGAGGAACGTTTTGCAGAGGACAAGCTTCGACTTCTCCGAGCAATTCGATTTGCGACGAAGCTCAATTTTGAAATTGACCCGGAAACGTTCCGAGAAATCCAAAATAAATCTTCTGAAATTAACGCCGTTGCCGTTGAACGAATTCGCGATGAGCTTGATAAAATTTGGGTCTCTCCCTCCCCCGATCGTGGATTAACCCTCCTCGATGAAAGTGGTCTATTACAACAAATTCTCCCCGAAATCACGGCCCTTCACGGGGTTGATCAACCCCCCCAGTTTCATCCAGAAGGAGATGTCTTCATTCATACCCGAATCATGCTCTCCCTTTTAAATCAAGCCCCCCTTCCCGTCGCATTGGCCGTTCTATTTCATGATGTTGGTAAAAAGCCGACATATAAAGTCGATGAAACGGGTCGAATTCGATTTAATGGACATGAGAGCGTGGGAGCCCGTATGACCCTCCAAATTCTTGAGCGACTCCGATACAGTAATGAGATCATTGATGAGGTCGTCCTTGCCGTTCAAAATCATATGACTTTTAAAGATGTTCCAAAAATGCGAATGAGCAAACTGAAGCGCTTTTTAGCAAGAGCGACCTTAGAAAATGAAATGGAGCTTCATCGCGTCGATTGCCTTTCCAGCCATGCCGATCTTTCGATTTATCAATTCATTCGTCAAAAACAGCAGGAGATTCCAGCGGAGGAGATCAAACCTCCCCGACTGGTGAACGGGAACGATCTCATGGCGATCGGCTCAAAACCAGGGAAAGTTTTAGGAGAACTTCTGAGGCTGATTGAAGATGCACAACTGGAGGGACAACTCAAAACAAAGGAGGAGGCCCTCGCTTTTGCTCAAGAAAAAATGCAAAAAATAGAGCACTCCTCATGACAGGTTTTGATTTTCTTCTCCAATCTCGAAAATTAGGAATGAAACTCGGGCTGGAGAATATGGAGCGCCTTGCCAAAGCGCTCGGAAGTCCGGAGAAAAAACTCAAATTTATTCATATCGCTGGAACAAATGGAAAAGGCTCAACGGCGGCCTTTTGTGCCCAAGCGCTTCAAGAGGCAGGCTATCGCACGGGACTCTTTACCTCCCCACATTTAATCTCGATCACCGAACGAATTCAAATCAATGGAGTTCCCATTCCCGAAGAGCAGATCACCGCAATTATTAATGAAATTGCCGAATTGACTCGCGCTTGGGATCATCCTCCCACCTTTTTTGAAATTATAACGGCAACGGCCCTGAAATACTTCGAAACAGAAAAGGTCGAATGGATTGTTTGGGAAACTGGATTAGGAGGACGCCTCGATTCCACCAACATCGTCACGCCAGAGGTCAGTATTCTCACTCAAATTGACTACGATCATCAAGAGTTTCTCGGGGATACTCTTTTTAAAATCGCACATGAAAAGGCAGGCATTATTAAAGAGGGAATTCCAACGGTCTGTGGGGTAAAAGATCCGGAAGCCCTACTCGCCATCCGTGAAAGAGCTAAAAAACAGAGCTCTCTTTTGATTGAAACCGCGGAACTTCAGTGGGTGGATCTAGGAATCAAAGGTAAAAAACAGCATCTCGAGATAGAGGGAATACCCTTTCAACTCTCCCTGCTTGGAAAACATCAAATCCAAAACGCTTTAACTGCCTTTACCGCACTTTTTGCCGTGTTAAAGATCCCTGTAAAATCGATTCAAAGGGGATTTTCTAAAACTCATTGGCCCGGCCGATTCCAAATCATTCGTGAAAACCCGCTCTTTGTTGTCGATGGAGCCCATAATCCCTCCTCAATGAAACAACTGATTGAAACATGGAAAACTTTTTGCGGGGAAACAAAAGCGACAATTGTTTTTGGAGTTATGGCCGATAAATCCTATCCGCTGATGGTCGATCCAATCGAATCGATCGCCGAAAAAATAATCCTCCTGAAACCGAATCATCCCCGAGCCGCAGAACCCTCTGTGATTAGTGCCTTATTCCGAAATATTCTCCCTGAAGTTCACAACGATCTTTCCTCATTGTGGAAAGAGCTCCAGACAACAAAAAAACCGATCCTGCTCACCGGCTCCCTTTTTCTCGTGGGAGAGGCCCTACAACTCCATCAGCCAGCCTCCGTCACCCCAATGCCCCAGCTCAACGAGCTTCTAAAGCCGTAAATGATTCCATCGCTTGAATCAATTTCGTGATCGAAAACGGTTTCCGAATAATCGGAATCTTTAGTTCTTCAACCGACTTTGAAAGCGAAGAAAGTTCACTCTCTCCGGTGATGAGTAAAAACTTTTCTTTGAGATATACTTGATTTGAACAGATCCAATCGTAAAGATCTATGCCACTATAAAAGGGCATTCTTAAGTCAGAAACAACCCAGTCAAATCGGTACATCTTGAGTAAATCAATCGCTTTTTCCTGACTATAAGCAGACATGACCACGATATCAGGCATTCCCTTGAAAGCACTCACGATCATTTGGCAGATATCCGATTCATCATCCACAATCAGTATTTTTTTACCTTGTAAGAACTCCATATTTCCGTGTCGCAATAGTTTCTCACTTATTTTCTCACTTTCGATCGGCGGCTCAAGGGAAGGGTCGGAGTGGATCAATCGTGGAAGAATTACCGTAAAGACACTTCCGACTCCAGGCTCACTATTCACGGATAAAGTTCCTTCATGGTTTTGAACCAGATTTTGACAAACAGAAAGCCCTAATCCAATCCCTTCAAAGGCCTGCTTCGTTGTAAAAAAAGGCTCAAATATCTTATCTAAGATCGCCTCTGGAATTCCCTCTCTACTATCCTCAAAACGGATCGCTACTTTTTGTCCTTGAGGAAGCACTTGAATATTTAAGTTTTTTTGAGTTCGATTTCTCATTGCTTGAACGGCATTCATCATCAGATTTAAAAAAACCTGTTTAATTTGCGAGAGATCCACTTGAATTTTTATTTGTTCCTTTGGAAAATCGAATCGATTAAAAATTTCATTCTGAGCTAAGTGATGTCGCATCATTTTTAAAACGCTTTCAAGTATTTCCGTTAAATCGCAAATTTCAAATTTAGAACTCGTCGGATGGGATAGCTGTTGAAGTTGTCGAATCATAATCCCTGCCTCTTTTGAGGTGTCATGGATCATCTGAACTCGATTCATAAACTCCGAATTCTCTTCAGGATTTTTTTTACAATCCAAAAGAATAAGCTCACTCATCCCCATAATGGGAGAGAGTTTATTATTCAGTTCATGAGCAATTCCACAAACCAGAGATTCAACCGCCGCCGTTTTTTCACGACTTACCAAAGCCTTTTCCATTTCATGTTGCTCGGTTACATCGAAAACAAATAAGCAAGGATCTCGATAAAGATGAATATGTCCAAATTGAACCCTAAAAAAACAAGAGGACTTATTTTCACATAAAAATTCGAATTCTTGGCTTTGAAGAAAAAAGTCTCCTTCATGCTTTAATGTTTCCTCAAAATAACGACCATATCGACCACGATCCGATTCTACGATCCAGTTTGAAAAGATCTTTTCTCGAAATTGATCGAGCGAAGACAAACCGAGCATCTCTCCCATTTTTTGATTTGCCTTCAGGATAACTCCAGTGGGATCCAGAAAAACAATTCCAATCGCCTGATTTTCAAAAAGTTGGGCATTCTGCTGCTTTGAACTTTCTAAATCGAGGATGTTTTGCTCCATTTGTAGATACTTTTCCTGCATTAACCCAGTCTGCAGATGAACTAAATAAGGAACGGGAATAATCCCTAAATAGCTTCCATCGGCATCTGCTAAAACAACGTCCTCATAAAATCGTTTATCTGAACGGGTCAGAACCCGAACTAAAGAGTCACGGATTGAATGTCCACGAATCATACATACCGGAGAACCCATGATATGCTCTCGAATCGGTTTCTTTCCCATGACCGCAAATCCAAAACGAGATCCGAGTACAAACCCTATATCCGTTCGAGAGCAGAGCCCTAAAAGCATCCCTTCATCAATGACTGCCATATAGTCATGTTGATTCTCTTTGAACATCTCATAAACTTGATCGAGCCGAACCTCTCCATTCACAAAATCGTTGTGAGTCACGAGATCCATTAAATCTATTTTCTCAATCTCTCCTGCCTCTTGACGTAAATGCTCTACCAAATCCATGAAAAAAATTAGCTTGTATTTCATGCCAGCATTTCGTCATTCATGTGACGAATATGAAAAAATAGTCAGAGCCACTATTAAACCAGATTCCGCGTTAGGAATTTAAAAAATGAAGCGCTGACGGCCCAACGTCATGGGCGAAGGGGAGAAAGAACAGCTATTGGCTAGAAGCGATTAGCCTTAAGCGAAAGCGATAAATCCACCCCTGATCCATGCAGCTCCGGCAGCTGCCGGATCGGCGCTCCATTTATCTTTCACCATTATGGTGAAATGCTTTGCAGATAAAATCGATTACGAGTGCAGAATCTGGGTATAAGGGAATTAAAGAAAATAAAAACACTCCTGCTTTTCTGCATTCCTTAGAGTTCTTTTTTCGCCAATTTGGTTCCTCTGAGTCGATTAAGTTTTTTAATTTTATTTATATCTAAACGATTGATCGACCTTTAACTTAACGGCTTTTTCTTCGGTTTTGATTTCTTAACCGGTTTTGCCACCTTCGAAGCATTTTTTCCAGGGCTCTTCCCTTTAACCGTTTTAGGAATCTCTTTCTCCTCCCCCTCTTGAGACGGCTTCGCTGGAGGCTTCCCTTTTGCAACTCGAGGTTCAAACTCGAAGGCAACCTTTCCCTCTTTCTGAAGGGTCAAATAAGCAGAAAACTTGCGTTTTGTACGCTGAGAAACGAATCCACGTAACAGTTCGGTTTTTCCTTTTTCTAAAAGCGATTTGACATGTTCTCGTGAGATCTCCTGACTCAAAATCATTTTTCCGATGCGAAATTTACAGGTCGCCTTCTCTTCAAGGGCATGCTCGCAGTAATAGGAGGTTACCGTCTCAAGAACAGTTCCTCCATCGACAGGACATTTTCCAAGAGACTCTGGATTGATCACCGTTGGTTTTTCACGGTTTTCCCCCTCCCCCCCTTCAAAGAGGAATTCGATTTTATTTTCCGCATTCATTTTTAAGGCAGCCGCAAAAGGCCTCCCCATTTTACTGCGAAATCCTTGGAGTAAAGGAAGGGATTTCTTTTCAAGAAGATCCGTTGCCTCCTCGGAGGAGATAAATCGACCGGCAATGACCTTATTAATTCGAAAAACCCCATCTTTCGTTTGATAGTAACGAAGACTTTCGATCATCTCCGCTCCATCGACAGGACTTCGTCCTGAAAATGGTTTTGCGTGAGAGCCATCATCTTCGAAGTTTTTGGCTCGATCGACGATGAGAATCGTCTGATCCATGATCTCCTTCATGAATTGATCTCGCGTCACTTTACCGCTTTCCATTTGCTTCAACTTAAACTCCCACTCTCCTGTCATCTCCGCAGAACGAAGCGTTTCGATATGAACGGCTTTGAGTAAATCAAAGAGTGAAATCGCCTTTGGAGTCGCAGAGAGCTCTCGTCCTTCACGGAGTAGATAGGCCTCATTGATTAATCCTTCGATCGTCGCGGCTCGGGTCGCTGGAGTTCCTAAGCCGCGTTTACCCATTGCCTCCCGAAGCTCTTCATCCTCGATCGTTTTACCCGCTCCTTCCATTGCAGAAAGCAATGTCGCTTCTGAGAATCGTGCGGGGGGACGTGTTTGCAATCCCTTCATCTCCACTTCCTCGGTCTGAACTTTCTCTCCCTCTTTAACAGGAGCGAGTTGATCCGCTTCATCCGGATTTAACTCCTCTCGACCATAGATCGCCATCCACCCAGGATCTTTCATCACTTTCCCCTCGGTCTTAAAGGGTTCTCCCTCGACTCGAGTGATCCGATTCGTCACTTCAAAGACTGCGGCAGGATAAAAAACCGCTAAAAACCGTTTGAAAACAAGATCGTAGATTTTGCGTTCAAAGTCATCGAGCTTATCGGGACTCTCCTTGGTTGGAATGATAGCAAAGTGATCACTGACCTTTTCGTTGTTAAAAATTCGTTTACTCGGACGAATCCATCCCTCTTTCAACGCTTTATCCGCAAACTTACCTAATGTTCCTGCGGAGTGAGTCTTGAGGATGGTCTTCACGGTCGGAATATAATCTTCCGGTAAATATCGTGAATCCGTACGGGGATAGGTGAGAACCTTATGACGTTCGTAAAGGGTCTGCGCAATTTGCAGAGTTCTTTTTGCAGAAATTCCAAATTTCGAGTTCGCCTCTCGTTGAAGACTGGTCAAATCAAACAAAAGGGGTGAAAGCTGAGAGGCCGGTTTTCGTTCCTCGGAAACAATACCGGATTTTCCGAGACAAAGGGCACGAATGCTCTCGGCTTTTTTAAGATCCCAGATTCGTTCCGCTTTACGATCTCCCTCCTCCTCTTTCTCTTTTTCCGGTTTTTGAAACTGTTCATCAAACCAACGACCGACATAGAGACCGCCTTCGCACTCGAAGCGACCATGGAGTTCCCAATAATCTTTGGATTGAAAATTTTTAATCTTCAATTCACGATCCACGACCATCGCCAAGGTCGGGGTTTGCACACGACCCACGGGAGTGAGAAAAAATCCTCCCCCTTTGGAATTCAAAGCCGTTAAGGCACGCGTTCCATTAATTCCGACGAGCCAATCACTTTCTGAACGACAAACGGCGGCATCCGCGAGGGGAAGCATCTCTTCATTACTTTTTAATTTTTGAAAGCCCTCCCGGATTGAGTCCGGGGTCATCGATTGCAACCAAAGTCGTTGAATTGGTTTTGAGCAACTCGTATATTGAATAATATAACGAAAGATCAATTCTCCCTCACGACCGGCGTCACAGGCATTAATGAGTTTTGTAATATCTTTACGTTTCAAAAGCCGTTGAACGACCTTCAATCTCGGTTCAGAACGTTCGATCGGCTTTAACTCAAACTTTGGTGGAATCACCGGAAGACTATCAAAACTCCACTTGCCTCTTTTCTTATCGAGTTCATTGGGGAGACAGAGTTCGAGGAGATGGCCGACAGCGGAAGTCACGACATAATCATCGTTTTCAAAATAGTCTTTTTCTTTTTTAAATCCACCTAATGCCTTTGCAATATCTGAGGCGACGCTCGGTTTTTCTGCGATAATTAATGTCTTACTCATTACACAATCCTTATAAAGTACTGTCCGGGAAGTTGTTGCACTCGTTTTTTCATTTCCAAACGGAGTAACGTAGAAGAGACCTTGCCCGATGGCAATCCTGTTTTTTGTATCACAGCAATTCCGAAAACTAAAGTTTTCGGAAGTCCCCGTCCCTTTAGGGATGGATTGAATGCATAGGGGAGCGCATCGAATCCTTTAGGATTGGAAATGCGCTGGGGATCGGGGGGAGTCAATGGAGGAATAATCTGATCGAATCGT
>CAMCYL010000009.1 GCA_945883905.1 Akkermansia muciniphila
ACACAGAACACACTGAATTTTAAGGGTTTATAAAAAACAGGGGATTCACCCGCTGGGTGAAGGAAAAAATAACTCTTTTTTTGCTTAACATCTTCTTTCTGTGTATTTTGTGTATTCTGTGGTTAAGTGGATTGCCGATTTTAGGTTCATGCAATAGAACCAAAAACAAAAAAGGCGGACTTGCGTCCGCCTTTCCTGAATCAAAATTTCAAATCGAAATTTTACATGTGCTGAATGATATTTTGGCTAAACTCAGAACATTTAAGCTCTGTGCCCCCCTCCATCAAACGCGCAAAATCATAGGTGACTTTTTTAGATCCAATCGCCCCATTGACTCCTTTAAGGATCAAGTCGGCCACTTCAGTCCATCCTAAATGACGGAACATCATTTCACCGGAGAGAATCACCGAGCAAGGATTGACCTTGTCGAGATCGGCATACTTCGGCGCCGTTCCATGGGTTGCCTCAAAAATGGCGTGTCCTGTGACATAGTTCGCATTTCCACCGGGAGCGATTCCAATTCCCCCGACTTGAGCCGCTAGAGCATCGGAAAGATAATCTCCGTTCAAGTTAAGGGTGGCAATGACATCAAAGTCTTCAGGACGTGTAAGCACCTGTTGAAGGGCAATATCGGCAATCGCATCTTTGACGAGGATCTTCCCCGCCTTGAGCGCTGCCTTTTGCTCCTCATTGGCGACCGCCTCCCCTTTTTCAGCTTTCGTCACTTCCCATTTGGACCAGCTATAGGTTTGCTCAGCAAATTCAGTATCCGCCAATTGATAAGCCCAGTCACGGAATCCACCCTCAGTGAATTTCATGATATTTCCCTTATGCACAATCGTCACCGATTTTTTCTTCTGAGCAATCGCATATTGGATCGCCGAACGAACAAGGCGCTGCGTCCCTAAACGAGAAACCGGTTTAATTCCAAGTCCCACTTCAACCGCTGAGGAGTCCTTCAATCCCGCTTCCGTGATGTAAGCTTGAGCCTTATCAGCGGTGGAAAAACGGATCTTTGCGAAATCCTTGGGGAACTCCTTCGCAATGAAATCCAAAACCTTTTGGGCCTCCGGAGAGCCGCCCTTCCACTCGATTCCGGCGTAAATATCCTCTGTGTTTTCACGGAAGATGACCATATCGACCTTCTCCGGATTCTTCACTGGAGAGGGAACTCCATTAAAGTATTGAACGGGGCGAAGACAGACATAGAGATCCAGCATCTGACGAAGCGCTACATTTAAGGAACGAATTCCGCCACCCACAGGAGTCGTCAAAGGGCCTTTAATTCCGACTAAATAATCGCGAAAGGCTTGAACGGTCTCATCGGGAAGCCAATTATTAAACTTTTGAAAGGCCTCTTCCCCTGCAAAAACCTGCTTCCACTCGACTTTACGCTTTCCCGCGTAGGCCTTTTGGACTGCGGCATCAAAAACAGGTTGCGATGCCTTCCAAATATCCCGCCCCGTTCCATCCCCTTGAATATAAGGGATCGTCGGTTGATCAGGAACAACAAGTTTACCATTTTGAATTGTGATTTTTGACATAACTCAATTTCTCTAATTTTTGACTCAGGATTATAGTGAGCGAACAAATTCGCTGATTCTTTCGACCCCTTTTTCCACATTTTCCATGCTCGTTGCATAGGAAAGTCGAACGGTGCTGTCATCCCCAAAAGCAATACCAGGGACCATCGCCACTTTCTTTTTCTCAAGGAGTTTCTCACAAAACTCGGCCGAGGAAAGCCCTGTTGCCGCAATATTGATCAAAACGTAAAAAGCGCCTTGGGGAACGACAAAACTGAGCTTAGGAATCTCTTTGAGCATCTCCATGACTCGTTTACGACGTCGTCCAAACTCTTTAAGCATCTCCGCAACGCACTCCTGAGGTCCTTTATAGGCTGCAACGGCCCCTTTTTGAGCAAAGGAGGTGACATTGGAGGTCGTATGGCTTTGCATAGAATCAAGGCTCTTCGCCAACCACTCCGGAGCGGCAATATAACCCATACGCCATCCAGTCATTGCGTAAGGTTTACTGAATCCGTTGACCGTGATTGTCGATTCATAGACACTCTTCCCAAGAGAGGCGATACTGACATGTTTTGCCCCATCATAAGTCAATTTTTCATAGATTTCGTCGGAAAGAATCAAAATCTCCTCTTCGAGAGCGACCTCTGCCAATGCCGCTAATTCATTTTCAGTATAAATAGTCCCTGTCGGATTACCCGGTGAGTTTAAGATGATCATTTTCGTACTTGGCGAGATCGCCTCACGGAATTGATCGGGGGTAATCTTATAGTCATTTTCGGCAGTCGTTTGAACGATGTAAGGTTCTGCGCCCGCAAGTTTAACCATTTCAGGGTAGCTCAACCAATAAGGGGCGGGGATAATCACTTCGTCGCCTGGATTCACAACCGCCATAATGGCTTCGTGACAAGCGTGCTTACATCCTGCGGTCACAATGATTTGAGAGGGTTTGTAATCGAGACCGTTTTCAGACTTTAATTTTTCAGAAATTGCAGAACGTAATTCAGGGATACCAGAGGAAGGCGTATATTTAGTGAAACCGGCATCCAATGCCCCCATGGCACTGGCCTTGATATGCTCAGGCGTATCGAAGTCAGGCTCCCCTGCACCAAAATTAATAACGTCAATTCCTTCAGCCTTCATCGCTTTCGCCTTGCTATCAATAGAAAGACTTAAAGAGGGGCTCAACTGCTGTACTCGTGTTGCGGTTTTCATAAGAGCTCTCCGTTTTACGGAGGAATAAAGTTTTGGCAATCAAAAGAAAATAAACTTCCAAAACTAAAACTTAATTCGTGAACTCAAACTGGTCTCATTACTCTCAATATCGTTATTTCGACCCAGAGCATCTTTCTTTTTGTCGGTAAATCGATGCGTATAAGATAATCCAACATCCCACCAGTCGGTGATCGGGTAGGCGGCGGTAAGACTATAGTTATAATAAGGAAAACTAGAAATCTTAGGAGTTCCCGTGGAGGCCTTCGAAAATTCGATGACTTCATAGCCTCCTCCAACTCCTAATTTAAATTTATAAACTAATTGAGAAATTGATCCATTAAATCCTGTTGATCCTGTATTGGCATTTCGAATAACCGAAGAGGGGATTTGATTTCGAGAGGCATTCACTGCAAGCGTTGTTTTTGGGAAAAGAGCCAACGACCCCCCCGCTTTAAAAACAATACTATTTTGATCCTCAACTTTACTTTTAAATTGACGCTGTTCATACCCCGTTTCAGCAAAAAGCGTTGTTTTCGCCGTTGCAAAGTATAGCCCTCTCACTAAGGCCTGTTGATAGTCTTGATCCGGACCTCCCGTCGAGGTGACATGTCCATAGCCAGCCCCTAATCCTAAACGGATTTTTTCAGACATCGAATAGTTCGCATACCCACGAATACTCGTATCTTGAGAATCAAATCCATCTTTATAATCTCGAATACTATTTCCTAACCCTAATTCGATAGAGGTTTTGTCCGAAACCTCATATTCAGCAGAGACAGTGGTCACATAAAAATTTCGACTGATAAAACTCCCGGCCTCAATATCTCCTCCTGAGTAAGGGGTAATTCGTTGATCCACCACAAGAGCCAACTTTGAAAATCGAAAGCCGGAATTAAAGGCAACACTATGATCCACAATCTCTTTTTTATCGATATCAAGAAAACTCGTAATCGTCGGAGTGTAACGAAAGGCCAAATAAAGAACGTCCGTGACCTCGGAGTCCCGCTCGCCAGCAGCAACCTCTAAAGAAGGGGCCGCATTGGCGGTCGTCGCTCCGTCGATTGCCTTACCCCTAAATTTTGGAAGCGTCTGATAGTTGTCCGTATAAGAGATTTGATTTTGAAGATCGAGTCGAACATCAAACCGACCGACCTTAATCCCCGGAGCATATAATCGGGCCCCATCATCGGCAAAAAGATTGTTCCTCTGCTCAACCGATCTGAATCGGCGATCTTCAACAGGACTATTTTGGATTACTTTTGCCTCTTCATTTTTCTTCGCAAGGAGAGCTCCTGGATCCTCTTCCGACTTCAATATCTCTTTTTTCTTTGCTAGCGCTTGCTCCTCCTCAGACAACTCTTTCACCCCGTTCTCCCCTTCCCTTTGCGTATAATCTTTAAATTTATCCGGTTGACCCTCTCCATTGCCCTCTGCAAGAAAAGGAGCGCCTTGCCCCCAAGTATTCATCTGATTTTGATTCGCCCTTTTTTCGGATAAACGAGCGGCAGCTCCCTCTTCTACCAAACCTAAAGCGGTCTCACGAAATTTCACCGAACTAAAATTCCCTCCGTTTACTTCAGATTCTTTGGCAGATTTAAAGGCATAAGTTTCAGGTTTTATCGGAGAAACAGGAGGGGCATTTACCTCTATTTGCCTTCTCATCGGCTGTAATATTTCACTTCTTAAAAACAGTTGATTAACACTTCGATCAGAAAAGGATAACGCCCCGAAGGAATCGATCGATAAATTGAAGTCTCCTCTTAGATTAAATTCATTTCTCGTTTCCACGAGATCTTGCGATCTCTCTGAGAATTTTTCCGAAAATTGAAGCTCCATCTGTCGTCGATCTTGATGATCTGAAATGGATAGGTGATCTAAAGACCTTTTGGCGACAGAAGGGACTTTTTCAGAATTTAAATCAGCGGAATGGGAAGAGACCTCCGCAGGGCTTTCAGAAGGCAAGCTCTCAGGCTCAGAACTTAAAGGAACCTCGGTAGGGCTCTCGTTTAATGGAATTTTCGACGAAGGTGATTCCGTTGAATTGGTGGATATAACCTCGACCATCGGTCGATCTTCTTCAGAGGGATTACGAACTGAAAACTGCGGGGCCCTAAACTTCTCGAAAGAGAGAAAATCGACAGGCCGTTGCGCAAAGAGAAAAATACCGAAAACGAGAGTTCCGATCCCGACCCCAATCACGATTTGAATTGTATTTTCTTTTTTCATCTTCTTTACGGATCTGTTGGGGAGATTATTGGATCTGGAGGGATATTTTCAGGATTTGGAGTCACAGGGGGAGTCTCAGAGGTAGTTCCAAGGATTTGCTCTGCAACCTGAGAGAGTGTTCCTCCTAAAAGCCGCTCTTCGACAATATCCGGAATCGCCCCTGGTTTAGTCAAGAGGACCTCGCTTTGTGCCGCTTTGATCACCTCACTCGTTGTTAAAAAAGGATTTGTGGCAGAATAAACAACTCCCTCGGAACGCGCAATCTCTTGACTAGCTTTTATTGACTCTTCTCGCTCTTGAGGACTAGGCGATCGAATGGCTCCCAATTTCAAAGTAGGTCCAATTCCGTTTACATCGATCCACTGATCTTGCTTCAAAGTAATTTTATCTCCACTCGTCAGCTTCACCTCCACCACCCCATTTACAACTCCCACTTTTCCTTTTCCATCTTTAAAAGAGACCCAAAATTTAGTCCCCTTCGCGCTCACGAGCCCCTGAGGGGTTTGGATTTGAAAAGTCGTAATCTTATGGTTGAGTTTTTGAATCGAAACAAAAATAGTTCCTTGATTTAAAAATAGAAGCGCTTTTCTTTTGGAAATTTTACTATTTCGTTTCTCAACCTCGAGTTCTTTCATTTGCAGACGCGCATTCTCCATAACCATGACCGTAATCCCAGGCATCGGACGAAAAATAACGCTTGATAGTTCGGGAACGATAAAGAGCCCCTTTGAGGGAATTAATCTCCCTGGAACTAAAGAGAGGGACTCTGTATCCGCAAGAAATCGATTCCCCTCTCCCTTCACCTCAACCACTAAAGACATAATCTTTGACTTCATCTTGGGCGCTTTTTGGGTCTCCAAGGGAATCGTCACGGTTTGTGCCTTATCCTCAGAAACCACTTGCGCTTGAATCCCCCACACAGTGAAGATCAAAGCCATAGCCCCGATAGAAATCTGTTTCATGATTTTCGTTGATCCGTCCCATAGGCATTTTCACGCCCGTAAGTTTTATGATAGGAATAATGATAGTAATAGTAAAGCCCTCTTCGATCACGAAACCGGTTTAAAACCACTCCTGAGGGCTCTTTGCCGGCTTGCTTGAGAAACTCAATCGCTCGAATCGTGGCGCGTCTCGCCGTCGAGCCGCACCTCGTAATTAAACAAACTCGTTGGGCATGCTTGACGATGAGTAATGTATCCGCAACCGCATTCACAGGGGCCGTATCTAAAATAATATAATCAAACTTTGATTTATAAGACTCGATCAATTTTTCGAATGCATCATTGACCAATAGCTTAGGGGGATTCGGAGATCTCGTCCCCGCAGAAACGAAAAATAAGTTTTCAACCGAGGTCGCCTGAATGACCTCCTCCGCGCTTTTTTGCTCAGACAAGACCTCGGAAACCCCTGCGCCCATGACCCCTTTTGTCACCATTTGATGAAGATAAGGCTTCCGTAAATCGGCATCAACCAAAAGCGTCTTTGATCCTTGTCCCGCTAAATGGGCTGCACAATAGTAGCTGCAAAAAGTCTTTCCCTCAGCAGGAACCGCAGAGGTAAATAAACAAACCCGATTCTCCTCTTTTTTGCCCAATAAACTTAAGGAGACCAAGAGAGTTCGAAAGGACTCTCGAACGGCTGGAGTAATTTCCTCTCCAGATTGCTTCAATGAATTACCGTGCGCGGCCCTCCCTTTTGTCGAAGATTTTGTTTTGGTTCTCGGCTTTGCTCGAGATTCCGGAATCGCCGATAGACAAGGAAGCTTTAATAAAGTCTCTGCCTGATCAACGGTTTTTATCGAATTATCAAAAGAATGGAGGATTAAGGATAAACAGACCCCAATCAGTAAACTGGCACTAACACTGACGATCATTAACTTTCGTTTATTTGGACTGATCGGCTCTGAATTGAAACTTGCCGGTTCAATAATTCGAATATTATCAAAATCCAATGACTTGGTAATATTCGTTTCACTCATTCGTTTATTAAGACTGTTATAGAAAGATTGACAGGCTTCCACATCTCGAAGGAGGTTGTTATATTCGATCGCCGTCTTACTTTGATCAAGCGCCAATCTTTGAATATTCTCCTCTTGGGATTGCAGTGCTTTTAAGCGGGGCTCAACACTTTTGACGGCCTCTTTCGCTGCAATTAATAAGTTTCTTTGTAAAACCGCGAAATCTTCCCTCATTCGAATCATCCGAGGGTGATTCTCGGTGATCCGCTGGGTTGAGATCGACATCATCTCGTTATGCTTTGCGATACTTTTTTGAAGGGCCTCAACGGTGGGATCCGCTTGAATACTTTCTAAACCTAAAAGACGAGAGGGATCTCCCGCATTTTTTTTAATTTGATCCAAATCTGACTCTAACAAATGCCGTCTTTGGCGGATTTTACTAAGCTCAATATTCACATCCTTTAATTCAGCGGTATCTAAGGCGGGAACCCCGTTTTTCTCCTTAAATGACTGTAAGGCTAATTCCGCTGATTGAAGATTTTGACGAACCCCCTCTAACTCTTTATATAAAAATTTATAAGCGACATCCGTCGTCTCTAATCGTCGACCGATGTTCATCTCCATAAACTCACGAGCGACGGTGTTCGCGAGGCGCTGTGCCACCGCAGGATCTCCATGAGTCACTTGAAGGTCAATCATCGTCGTCCCTTTTCTTTGGACCGGATTAATCGCCCCTCGAATACTTTCTGCGACATCCTCATTTTTAAAATTCGCTTGCTCCGGAGTCGTCATTAAAAATGCAGCATCTTTTCCGAGATTTGCAGCTTCAGCAACTCGGAGGAGGAGCGGTTTTGATTTCATGAGATGCAACATGTTTTGAGTCGCCTCATAACTGCGCGCATCCTCTTGAGTGACCTCTTGAATATTGACCACGTTTTTAGGGGGCTCAATAAAAAGAACCACCCTTGACTCGTACACTCTCTTTGATTTCTGAATATAAGAAAATCCGGCAACGATTCCGATCAAAGCAAACAAGGCGATAATCCACGCATGCTCCAATAAAGCCGCTAAGATCTCCTGATAGCTAATCGCCATCGGACTCGAGGACTCTCCCTCACTTTGATTCATTGGGGATGCAACCATACGATTTACTTTTTAAAACATTCTCTCCCCGATGACAATCTTATCTCCGGCTTGAATTAAAAAGACCTTATTTTTATCGCTCTTTCCCATCGATCGAACATCTAAGGTCATCATCATCTCTCGATTCGCTACCTTTCGATACAACTTCACCTCTCCCAAATCTGCCAATCGGGTCGCTCCTCCTGCGGTGGCAATCGCCTCAAAGATACTCAACGAATCCTCCCCTTCAGGTAATGGATAAACGCCCGGACTTCGAATTTGTCCCAACATCGAATAATCGTTTCGAGTCATTTGCACCGTGACCGTATCTCCGGCTCGAACAGTAATTTGACGGACCCCATCTTTATTTCGTTGAAGGTTCTTGGCATCGTAACGAATAATTTGATCCTGCCCATCGGCCGTTCTCTTGATCGTGATCTCCCCAAAATCTCCCGCACGACTCAGCCCCCCCGCCATTCCGACCGCCTCCAAAAGAGTCACCTCATCGATCATCGGGGAGAGTTGATACATTCCAGGACTCCTCACAGAACCCATCATCACAAACTCTCGTTTGGCGGTTTGAATCACCATCGTATCCCCCGGCAATAAAGAAAATCCGCCCCCTCCCTTTTCATTCCGAGAGATCGATTTTGCCTTCGTATCAATGACAATCACCTTTTCTTTACCTTCGATCTGACGCTTGACAACGACTCGCCCTAAATCCCCTGTTTTGGTCGCCCCCCCCGCCATCGCTATGGCCTCCATGAGCTCAACCGAATCTTGAAGCGGAGGAACCTCATACATTCCCGGCTTTTCAACCTGACCCAAGATCACCACAAAACGCTTTGAATACTCCACAATTTCTAAATTCAGCAGAGGATTCACATAAAATTTAGCCAGTTTTTTCTGCAATAATTCGGTGACCTGCGCTAATGATCTTGAGGTCACCGAAATTGAGTCAATATAAGGAATGTTTATCATCCCATCTTTGCCGACTCGTGTTCGGACATCAAAATCCCCTTCGTCCAGAAGCCGAACCCGTAAGATATCTCCCACTTGAATCACATACCCATCCGGAGCCCTTAATGACTCGGAAGATCGAGAGGGAGAGGAAGTAGAAGCGGAATTTGACTCGGTGACCTGATTTAAACCGATCCGACCAGGCATAGAATTTTCGACTCCCTTCAGATCATGCGATCCGCATAGAGTCCAAATAATGAATAAAAAGGAACCAAAAACTTTCATACGACTTCAATGGCTTGCTTTCAACCTCTAGTGACTATGCTTAAATCATACCAAGAGACCAGCCCTAAAACATAAGAATAGCAATTTCATATTATCGCAGCTCTTGCATTAGGAATATATCGGGAGCGATCCGGCGGCATAGATCAGGGGTGGATTTATCTCTTTCGCTTTAGGCTAATCGCTTCTAGCCAATAGCTGTTCTTTGACTCCCTTCGCCCATGCAGCTCCGTCAGCTGACGGATCGGCGCTCCATTTCTCTTTTAAAAATAGGGAGGAGGCTCGGAGGAGCCGTGGTCAGAACGAAGGGGGGGAGGGTTTTAACGTGGCGTCGGCTTGTCTCGCCGAAGTGCTTGGACGAAGGAGGAGGCGTCGATACAAAACCCCTGCTCACCCTTTGCAAATCTTCGATTGGGTTGCGCCCCCATTGACCCCTGCGCCAAACGTTCGAGACCCTGTTTTACAGCAATTGCTTCGCAATCGGTTTTCCTGGTTGGTTGAATCCCTGTTACCCCTATTCAAACCTTTGAGATTCCATGGGTTTTATTTCGTTTTACGAAGGTTTTGCCCTCGGCTCTCCAACTTCTTTCCCTTTTGGTATTGCGCTTTGCGCAGGGAGTGCGTGAGACAATGTATTTAAGGTTTTTTTATTTTGGACAAAGGGATTTTGGTGGGCTTCTAGGGATTGACACCTCTGAAGAGAACTTTAAAACAGGGGTCATGAGTTTGGATCTTCCTACTTTTTCACGATATTTGAGGGTCTTACAGGCCGAGGGACAAACTCATTTAACATTGAGTAAATCGTCGTTACAGGTTTTGCGGAATCTTGTTTCTAAAGCAGGGAGTTTAAGTGCTCACTCCTCAAGTGCTAATTCTACTTCCGCGCCTTATCGCGCCACTGCTTTGATCCGTTCTTCTTTAGATTCATCGGCTCGATCGGAGGGGGAAAAGGGGGTGGATCGTTCTGTTTCGACTCCGGTCTCCCCCGTTTTACCTTCAGCCCCAGCGATCTTCAAGGAGACAAGTGTGACCCCGTCGGTTGATTTAAAGGGGCTTGATCTTGAATCGGGAAGTCGGGTCGAACAATTAGAACGATTGAGAATGAGGGCGAGTCAATGTCAGCAGTGCGCTCATTTGGCTGCAAGTCGTCGTTCAGTTGTTTTTGGGGGAGGCAATCCTGAGGCTAGTCTTTTGTTTGTGGGGGAGGCACCAGGGCCGGAAGAGGATGAGAGTGGGGAGGTTTTTGTGGGGGCGGCGGGGCAACTTCTAACAAAGATGATTGAGGCGATGGGGTTAAAACGTGAAGAGATCTATATTGCTAATGTTTTAAAATGTCGTCCAGATATGCCCGAGGGGGCCATTGGAAATCGAAAGCCGACGGTTGCTGAGATGGGCAGTTGTTTGCCTTTTTTGGAGGCCCAGATTAAAATTGTTCAGCCTAAAATAATTGTAGCACTTGGGGCAACGGCGATGGAGGGATTACTTCATGAGAAAACGCCGATGGGAAAACTTCGAGGGAATTGGCTGAGCTTTCAGGGAATTCCACTCATCCCGACGTATCATCCGACCTATTTACTACGAAATCAGAGTGTATCGGAGAAACGTAAGGTTTGGGAAGATTTGTTGAAGGTGATGGAGGCGTTAACGCTTCCAATAAGTGAAAAGCAGCGCGGTTATTTTTTAAGCAAAAATTAAGAGTTTCGCTTGTCTGAACTGCTTTTTTGATGAACCATAGTTTTATTATGGGTGATGATTTTATAGAGGAATCGACGATTATCCCTTCTCGACGGGAGTTTGATCAATTGTTGGAGGCAAAAAAATTAATGGGAAAGGGAGTTGAAGTGGGGGTTTGTGATGGTGATTATTCCTTTCTTTTGCTTTCGACTTGGAAAGGGGAACGACTTTATTCGATTGATCCGTGGAGATCGTTTGGGGAGGAGTATCGGGATATTAATAATGCGGATCAGTCTTTGCACGATCTGCGTTATGAAAAAACGAAGGAGAAACTTTCTGTTTTCGGGAAACGTTCTGTCGTTATTCGCAAAACCTCTTTAGAGGCCTCCGTTCTCTTTGGGAATGAAGCGCTTGATTTTGTTTATTTAGATGCTCAGCATCATTATTCAGCAGTTAAGGCCGACATTGAGGCATGGTATCCCAAGGTCAAAGTGGGAGGGATTATTTCTGGGCATGATTATATGGATGGGGTTTATGTGGGCGGGGTTTTTGGAGTGAAACGAGCGGTCCAGGAATTTGCAAAAGAGCAGAAAGCCGAAATTTTTGTTTCTGGGGAGTTAATGACGGAGACCGCTTCGTGGTTTATTATTAAGAAATGAAAATCTTAAGGAGCGCATTTTTTGTTCTTATTATTAGTCTATTTATTGAATTGGGTTTTCGGTTTTTGGGGTTTGGTGATTTTCCTATTTATCAAATAGATTCTTCGATCGGTTATATTCCAGCCCCCAATCAATCCGGAAAATTTCTTCGTAAAAATGAGTGGGTATTTAATGATAAGAGCATGGGGGTTGAGGAGCGCTTTCAAGAAAGCGAGAAGGTCGATATTTTAGTGATCGGGGATAGTCTTGTTTATGGGGGGAATCCTTATCGTCAGGAGGAGAAGTTAGGGGCTCAACTTCAGAGGAAACTGGGAGAGACCTATAAAGTGTGGCCGGTGGGGGCGCCGAGTTGGAGTTTTTTGAATGAGAAGGAGTATTTAGATCGTCATCCCGAGGTGCTCGCGGAGGTCGAAGGAATCGTTTGGATTTTTAATAGCGGCGATTTTCAAGATCGAAGTCAGTGGTGGACTGATGCGACCCATCCCCGAGCGCGACCTTGGAGTGTCACTTATTATCTATTGAACAAATATTACTTAGAGGGATATCTTAAATATTTATTTCCGAATCTTTTATTTTGGATTCAGGCACCGGAAGCGGTTTCGCGGAATCCTTTGGATCAAGAGATTGGAGATTTTAACTTGGAGATTGAACAATTAAGTCGTCACCATTGGAAAAAGCGATTAGTGGTTTTTTATCCTAATAAAATCGAAGAGTTGCATGCTCCCGATGATTTTTATGAATCCCTTGCAGAAAAATTGGAGGAACAAGTCAAGGTGAGGGGTTGGCGGTTTTTGGATTTACGAAAAAGTGTTGAATGGAAGGAGAGATACTATCGAGATGGAATCCATCCGACGGGGGAGGGGTATGAGAAATTCTCGAAGGAGATCGCAGAGGTTTTGGAGAAATGATTGATTGAAGGAGAGACTTAAGCTCGTAAGATTAATAGTCGGAGCTGAGGATTTGACTAGGGTATCGTTCATAAATATGTTCAAAGAGGATGGCACATTTTTCTCGGAAAGACCCGGTCGCTCGATCGATCGTCTGCATGAAGGTGTCATTTCTCCCCTCTCTTCTTCTTAGGTGGCGGCAGCTGTTGGATCGCTTTTTTAAAGTCACCGCCGGAGGCAGTTGTAAAGAAATTCTTTACAACTGAATTTTCAAGTAATTCCCCTTCTTCGAAGATCTTTTTGAGATGTTGACCGATATTTTGCTTACTCGTTTGGAATAAATCCGCGATGTGCTGCTGGGTAAGCCAGACAGTCTCGTTTTCCAAACGAACCTCAATCTTAGTCCGACCATCTTCGGTGGGATAAACCAGAAACTGGCCATGGGGTTGCATCAGTTCCTGAACTTTATTATGTTGAGGTGAGGTGATTTTTTTATCTCGACTCACAGACACCCCTCATTTTGAACGAACAACGATTCCTTGTTCGTTGACTCAGCTATTAAGAAATACTCAATAACTATCTGGAAGTGCGCGGAGATCATTCATTCTCTCCTGCTGCGATCTTATCCGGTTTTTGAAGGGATTTCTTTTCTTCTGACGCTAACCGACGTTCAACTTTTTTGACATCCTCCCCTGGCGGCAGGCTTTCGGGGCGAATTCCACGTTCGAGAAGGGTTTTTCGAACCGCCTCGTTATTGGTGATATGCTCAATAGAGACTGCTGTTTCGCTGTTCATTTTGTGCTGGCGCGCATTGAAAATGGTGATTTCAGTGGCGAAATCCTTTGCCTTGAGAATGATTGTCGGAGCAAAGTCGGCCAATGGGCGATTGTCTGGCACCTTCCATTGGGCTTTCATGGCTTGGGTCGTTTTTCCAAAGAGGGCTCGATCTCCCTTGCTCCGAATCAGGGCAAAATTTTCATTTCCCCCCGTCTGCTCATAAATAACATCCGAAAGCTTTTTTTCCGTTTCGGTTAGTTTCTTCCGTGCGGAGACTCTCTCGGCTTCGATGAGACGTTGCTCGATCAATTCGGCACGACGTGTTTGCACGGCAAAATAAGTCTGCGCGAAAGCAATTTCCTGTTTACGAGAATCCCCGTTTTGTGCGATCAAATAACAGGCATAACGGGTCAGCATGATTTCTTCGATTTCCCGTTGCCCTCCCGAGCCGAGACTGACCATTTTGTTGACGTCAACAAAATGGTTAAGTACCTGATGTCCAGAGACTTCGCATGTCGTTTTTGCTTTACTGATCACCAAAGTAAAATTACGCCATTCCGAATACCCAAGCAGGTGTTGAATGTCCCGGGCCAGCCAGTATTCCACTCCATTTTCCGTGCGCTGAGCGTGAGCCTCAAAAGTGGATGTCAGTTCCTGGATTTGTTCTGTTTTCATGTTTTTAAAATCTCCGCCGCATTTTTGACGATGGTCTTTTCAAGTCCCCTCGCCTGTGCCGTTAGCTCTTCCAACTCCACATTCAACTTTTGAAATTGCACCTTGAAATCCTCGTCGCTGACCTCTTCCCCCGTCACCACCCCCACATAGCGTCCAGGATTCAGGCTCCAGCCTTGGGCTTAGATCTCCTGGAGTGATGCCACTTTGCATAAGCCGGGAATATCTCCGTATTTCGGTTTCTTCCCAAAAACGTCCTTCATCTTGGCTTCCGCCTCTTCTCCCCCCAGGGTAAAATCGAGTTTCACAATCAAACCATATTCCGAGCAAAAGAAATCAACAATGTAATCACCGATTTGATGCTGCCGACGAAACTTAAGATTCTCTAATTGTCGATTTCGAAGTAACTCCCAAAGAGCCTCTTCCGCAGGGGTTTGATCGGTCTTTTCGACGCCATGAATCGAGAGTTCCGAAGCCGGATTCTTTTTATGCTCCGATACAAAACGGGGGGAGGAGACAAACATTCCCCCGGAACCGCAGGCAGGATCATCGATCCGGCTGCCTCGACGGGAAGAGGTCGATCCCTTTTCCAATTTCGCGTATTGAATTGTGAAACGAACCTCTGCAAAGCGGAGAAAGATCAATCCAAGAATCGGTTGGGCATACTGGGCGGCGTTCAGTCCGCTATTTGCCCGGAATTGATCGGCGGCATCCCAGAGACTCTTTTCAAGAGTTGAAGTTGCAGTGTCTTTTTCGGTGGGAGCGATCCATTGCATATAATTCTTACGGTTGAAAAAACTTAGGAGTCGTTTTTTTCAGTAATCTGCTTGAGGTCGCTATCGACCATTTCGGCGACCATGCTTTCGAAGCTGTGGAGGGGCTTCCAGCCTAAAG
This sequence comes from Akkermansia muciniphila, assembly GCA_945883905.1. GTDB lineage: Bacteria > Verrucomicrobiota > Verrucomicrobiia > Methylacidiphilales > CAMAQI01 > CAMAQI01. The sequence goes on from CAMCYL010000009.1 coordinate 14,849, forward strand.
TTTTTTGAATGTGGGAAGGATCACCAAGGAGGCGTGTCGGTTCTTGAGGGCGCATGAGGGCTTCCGAGCTTTTGACGTATTGAGTCCAGTCGAGGCTTAAGTGTTTGAAGGCGATATGAACCCAATCTTTAACCGAGTGAAGCTTGCCAGTGGCGACGATATAGTTATCGGGTTGTGGGTGTTGGAGCATCATCCACATCGCATGAACGTAATCGCTGGCATGTCCCCAGTCTCGTTGGCTCTCTAAGTTTCCGAGAATGAGTTCGTGATCGAGTCCGGCTTTGATTTTTGCGGCCTGCCGGACGATTTTACGAGTGACGAAGTTTTCGCCACGTCGAGGGGATTCGTGATTATAGAGAATCCCGTTGCAGATAAAGAGTCCGTAGCTCGCTCGATAGACATCGCAGAGTTGCGCGGCGAAGGCCTTGGCGCAGCCATAGGGACTGGTTGGGCGATAAGCGGTGGCTTCGGTTTGTGGAAAGTCCTCGGCAGTCCCAAAAATTTCGGAGGAGGCGGCATGATAGATTTTGACGGGATCGTCGAGGTCGCGACAGATTTCAAGGATTCCCAAGGTGGCGGAGGCGATCTCGTGACAGGTCGATTCAGGGATTTCAAAGCTTAAACCGACGTGGCTTTGTCCGGCGAGATGATAAAATTCATGGGGGCGAACTTTTTTAAATATTTTTCGAAGCGAGGTGGCATCGACGAGGTCGCTGTAGTGAAGAAAAAACCGTTTCCCATGAAGTTCGGGATTGAGACGAAGAGCATCGATGCGAAGGCGACTAAGATTACTGGTTCGACGAACAACCCCATGAACTTCGTAGCCTTTTTTGAGGAGAAGTTCTGCGAGGTAAGATCCATCTTGTCCGGTGATTCCGGTCAGGAGTGCGACGGGGGGAGGGTTCATAATGCTTGCAGAGCCTTTTGATAGTAGGAGTCGACAATTTCTAACGCCAGATTTTCAAAGGAGATTTCCGGTTTCCATCCAAGTCGCTGCTGGGCTTTCGTGCTATCGCCGATGAGCTTTCCCGGTTCTTGAGGGCGAAACTCTGTTTCAGAGACCTTGACATATTTTCTCCAATCGAGTTCGAGTCGATTAAAAATGATTTCGACCCAATCGAGGAGACGGTGGGCTTTCCCAGAAGCAATGACATAGTTATCCGGCTGTTCTTGTTGAAGCATGAGCCACATCGCTTTGACGTAGTCTTGAGCATGTCCCCAGTCCCGTTCAGTTTCGAGAGTGGCGAGGATGAGTTCGGTTTCGAGTCCGAGTTTGATTTGAACGGCGTAGTTCGCAATTTTCCCGGCGACATAGTTTGGGCCACGGCGAGGGGATTCGTGATTAAAGAGGATTCCGTTACAAATATGCATTTGATAACTTTTGCGATAGGTATTGCAAAGATGAGTGGCAAAGGTTTTGGCGCAGCCGTAGGGACTCGTGGGACGAAAAGCGGTCTCTTCATTTTGAGGAGGATTTTGAGAGGCGCCAAAGATTTCGGAGGAGGAGGCGTGATAGATTCGAATCGGATAGTTGAGATCACGACAGATTTCAAGGATGCCTAAGGTCGAGATGGCAATTTCTTGGTAGGTCGATTGGGGAATTTCAAAGCTGAAGCCGACATGGCTTTGTCCTGCGAGGTGATAGAATTCGGAGGGACGAATGCGATTAAAGATTCGTCTTAATGCGGTGGAGTCGGCGAGATCGCTGTAGTGGAGATGAACATGGGGGGTATGTTCGAGGAGCCGATTAATATTCGAGGTTTTTCGGACAATTCCGTGAATTTCGTATCCTTTTTCAAGGAGGAGCTGGGTGAGATAGGTCCCATCTTGACCGGTGATTCCGGTAATGAGGGCTGTTTTTTGAGAGAAATTTGTAGAGGTCATTCGATCATTTTAGGTGAAATAGAGTTTTAAATTGCTTTTAAGAGGTGGGCGAGGAAAAAAGTTTCCGGCTGATTTTCGTTGGACAGTTTGCGACACTGTGGTGAAATCGGTTTTAGAAATTTTATGAATCAAACTTGGACTATTGCGGATCGTACTTTTAATTCCCGGCTCCTTTTAGGGACGGGAAAATTTTCCTCAAATCAGAGAATGGCAGAGTCACTCGAGGCCTCTGGAACGGAGATCGTGACGGTTGCTTTAAGGCGCGCAGATTTGACAGGGAAAGAGGATCCTTTCGCTGATATTTTAAAGTTCATTGATTCGAAACGATATCTTTTACTTCCCAATACCAGTGGAGCGATGAATGCGACAGAGGCGGTTCGATTGGCGCGATTGGCTGAAACGGCGGGACTGCCGAAATGGGTCAAGTTAGAGATTCATCCTGATCCACGATTTTTACTTCCCGATCCGATTGAAACTTTTGAAGCGGCAAAGATCTTGGTGAAGGAAGGTTTTGTGGTGATGCCTTATATTAATGCCGATCCTGTTTTAGCAAAGCGACTTCAAGATATTGGAGTTGCGACCGTGATGCCTTTGGGGGCTCCGATCGGGTCCAATCGAGGTTTAGAGACACGGGGGCAGATTGAAATTATTATTGAGCAGGCCACGGTTCCGGTGATTGTTGATGCGGGACTGGGGGCTCCCTCACATGCGGCAGAGGCCTTGGAGATGGGGGCGGCGGCGGTGCTTGTGAATACAGCGATAGCGATAGCCTCGGATCCGAGTCGAATGGGGAGAGCTTTTAAGGGGGCGGTGGAGGCCGGACGTGCGGCCTACGAGTTGGGATTGCCTGTGGCTCAAAAAAATGCCTCGGCGACGAGTCCGTTGACCGGGTTTTTAAAATAAGCTTTTATTTTATTTCGATGGCGTTTGTTGCCGGAAGTCGCTAAAACGCTCCCATGTCATCATTTGTAGAACTTGGTTTAAGCGAAGATATTGCCCATGGGGTGCAGTCCATGAATTTTATTGATCCCTCTCCGATTCAAGAGAAATCGATTCCTCTCATCTTAGAGAAAAAAGATCTGGTGGCTTCTGCTCAAACGGGAACAGGAAAGACGGCTGCCTTTGGGCTTCCGATTCTGTCGATGCTGGGGACCCATGGGAAATTGCGGGCATTGATTTTAGAGCCGACGCGCGAATTGGCCTTTCAAGTCGGGGAGGCGTTGAAAGATTATGGCCGTTTAACCAATCTTCGAACCTTAGTGATTTTTGGGGGTGTCGGTTATGAGAAGCAGAAAGAGGCTTTGAATCGTGGGGTCGATATCGTTGTGGCCACTCCTGGTCGTCTTCTCGATCTTTTGGAGCAAGAGGCGATTTCGTTGCATTCGATTCAGCATCTTGTACTTGATGAATGTGATCGGATGTTGGATATGGGTTTTCTTCCGGATGTGAGTAAGATTATTAAGAAAACTCCGACGGCAAGGCAGACTTTGCTCTTTTCAGCGACCCTTCCTCCGGAGATTCAATCGATATGCAGCTGGGCCTTAGTGGATCCGCTTCGAATTGAGATCGGAGTTCTTCGCTCCCCTGCTGAGACCGTCAAGCATGCTCTTTATCCGGTCGCTTCAAATCAAAAGCAGGAATTGCTTTTAGCTCTTTTAGAGAAACTTCATTATCAAAGTATTTTGATATTCTGTCGGACGAAGGTACAGGCCGATCGAATTGCGCATGAACTTAAAAAAGCACAGCATTTAGTCGCAGTCATGCATGCCGATCGCTCTCAAGGAGAGCGAACGGAGGCGCTTGCGGGGTTTAAATCGGGCAAATATGAGGTTCTCGTGGCGACCGATATTGCGGCGCGTGGGATCGACGTTGCCTCGGTCACGCATGTGATCAATTATGATATTCCAGGGCATCCAGAAGATTACGTTCATCGAATTGGACGAACCGGTCGTGCGCAGAGCGAAGGAGATGCTTTGACTTTGATCACTGGGGAAGATTTGCGAGAGGTGGCGCAGATTGAGCATTATATTAGTCAAAAGATTCCACGTGAAAAAGTGGAGGGCTTTAACTACACCTACACAGCTCTTTTAGAGCAGACGGAGGTTGTTGCTGAAGCGGCAGTGCCTCGTCGCTCACTTCGTAATGCGAAGCCTGCGAATGCACGGCGGCGTTAATTGAAAGGTATTTGACTGTATCGATTACGGTCTTTTGCGACTGTTTTGGGTATATGAAATCTCTGTTGCGGTTAGTCTCATATCCTTTTCGAGCGAACGCAAAGGGATAATTTTAGACTTTTTTAAATCGGAGTGATAGGCTTTGACGGCCTCCTCCGGAGAGATTGCCTTTTCCACAATTTTACGAAGATAGAAGACAAACAGCAGAGGATCTTCTGCATCTTTAATCTTTCGTCCATAAAGAGCAATGCGGGCACCATACTTTTGGGCTTCTGCTAATAGTTTAAAGGCATCATAGGTGGTGCCGCTGCCGCCCCCTAAAATGCCGACGAGTAAGTTCGGTTCATAATTAACGAGTTCCTCCATTGCTTTCGGACCGAAGTACGGGATTTTTAAAAACTCCGGCCAGTGAGCGTGAGGGATCCCCGCGAGTGTTCTCACGAGCTGATCGTTGACGTAATGGGGAATATTTTCTTTTGAGATTCCGCATTCGACATTCGGAGGGAAAACCTCAAGAAAGTAGCGAAAATGATGCTTAGCTGCTTCTAAGCGAAACTTTTTAAAGGTTTCTAATGATTCGTAGTCACGATCTAAATGGTTGTTAAAGGTGATTGAGTAAAGGCCGAGATTGACCTTGAGTCCCTCCTTTCCCTTCCCGAGTGCTTGGACTTCTGGAATCGTGGCACTTGCAAAGGGGCGAGAGGGAGAGTTTCGATAGGTTGCCCCACGACCGACCCAAACATCGGAGGTATCATTCATTCTCACCGCAGCGGTCACTTCGCAACGATTCAGAAGGCCGCCCTGATTTTCCATTAAACTGATCTGAGAGACAGAGGCTAAAAGGATATCGATATTTTTTTGTCGAACGATATCGAGCATTTGATGACGAAATTCTTTCATCGATCGATAGCGTTCGGCGCCTCTTTCTTTTCCAGGGCTTGAGATTCCGTAAGCCATGTCGGCATCTTTGGCATCGGCAAGAATAAATTCACCGCATTGTGGATTTGCCCGAAGTTTAGATAGTTTTTGGATTAATTTTTTATTCATAGTTTTAATATCTTCTCTTTTAGTTCGGAACTCAGCATTCGTTGATCTCTCGAACGAATTTTTTCTAAGGTAGGGAGGTCTCCTCGACCCCCTATAAACCCAGCAACGATAGCGGCGATCCAAGCGGCAAATTCCATCCGTATAGGAAGCGGCCAATCTTGAATTAAAGCAAAAGCGTAGGCCCCATGATAGCTATCCCCGCAACCGGTGGTATCAATGACTGGAAAATTAAAGATCGGTTGATGAATTATCCCTGAATCCGTATAAGCCCAACTGCCATGGGCTCCATTGGTGATTAGAATCGTGGCGGAGGTCCATTGACGTAATGTTTTAAAAGCGTCAATGGGGTTTTTCTTTTCCGTGAGTTTGAGGGCGGCTTGATAAGGTAGAATAACATCGCTTCCGAGGGAGATCATTTTTCTTAAGATTTCAGGATCTCCCGACTCAAGATCAAGAACCGAGGGGATATTTTCTCGATGAGCGGCTTCTAAAAGAGGAAGAGTTCCTTGAGGGTCGTAACTATCGATTAAAATCGACTTTGTTTTTTTACTGAGTTGATCGGGGATATCAATCGAGGATAAGTACTGATAGTGATTTAAATTATAGAAAACAGTTCGATCACCGGTTTTCGGATCGATTTCTACGACTGCGACCCCGGGTTGAGCTTGTGACTGGTAGAGAAAATAATCATCACGAACATTCCAACGTTTCAGCTCCTCTTTTGCAATTCGAGAGAGGGTATTATCGCCAAAGTAAGCTAAGTAACCGGTTTTGGATCCTAATGCGGCGATGACACAGGCCGCATTGCCCGCAGGAGCCCCTCCTTGAACCACGAGTTGATCGACCTGATGTTTCTCTCCCGGAGTGAAGATTTCGGGGAGACAGACGAGAATATCAACGACGTTTAGTCCACAGCATAAAGCATCTAAACGACTATTCATGGGAGAGTTTTTCATTGGCTGTTTTTACTAAATCCAAAAGGATCAGATGATTTTCTGAGTGGAACTTCCTCAATTTTTAAAAAATGGTGAAGAATTTTGAGCTCTTCGTACCAATGTCCATATCCAACGCTCCAGTGGTGATCGAGTCCGTGATCGAAAATAGTTCCCATAATTTGAGAGATAGAGGCTCGATCTGTGGCTTGCATGAGCCCATAGGAACCGCGATAATCAAGATCGCTTTCAACAAAGGCCCCTTCAAAGGCAAAGTAGCGATTTGCTTTCGGGGCCATGTAACGGTGGACGGTGATTGGACCTAGTTCCAATAAAAACTCTAACTTGAGACCGACCGCAGTGTCAGGATTTCCATTTTCGAGAATAGAATGACGGGTTGCAGCGAATTGAGTGCCCTTGCGAAGGAGGCGAGTGGAAGAGGCGCCACAATGCCAAATACCTAAGCGTTCTTGATTTTGTTTCCAAATCGAGAGATCCATCATTGTTGGGACCGCCTTTCCATCTGACAGGAAAAATAAGGCAAGTGAGGAGAGCAGTCCATTCATTTCTCCCTCTTCTGTGACGCAGAATCCGTAATCATTCATCAGTGAGACTGCCCCATCGATTGCGCATCCGTAACAGTCGAATAAATCGGGCCAGCTTTTAACCGTCGCGCCGAGATAATCGTGACGGCTTGCTAAATCTAATATTCCAAGTCCGAATCGGTACGTTTTTAGAATTTGATCTTCAGGGACAGAAACAGAGGAACAAAGAGGGTGCTCGACCAGTGCTTTTTTGATTTTCAAAAGGGCAGAATCAGGGATGACTTTTTTGGCATGTTGATGGATCGCTTCTAAATCTACTCGATCGAATCGACATCCCATTTGACTTGCGACGGAGAGTTCATCAACTTCTCCATCATAAAAAGCCGTAACCCGTGATCCTCCTACATGAAGAAGCTTCGCTTTTTTAAAAGATTGACGGGCATGTGACGCACGAAGAAATTTTTGAATAAAGGGGATTGCGATGGTACCGATCTCTTGATGCATCCAAATATAGGGAACATGCATCTGGTTCCACATATTTAAGAGAAAATTTTGGCATGTTAAGCTATTTGCTTCATTGGCTTGTCCTGTTCCTGTTTCTGGCCATGCCCAACTTAATAGAGGTGTGGGGTGATCAAGAAGCCATTTTCCCAACGATAAACCGATTTCCCCTGCAGTATAAGCAGAATGAAAAAATATAATTCCATCAATGCCACTGGATAATTGATGATCCAAATAAGAAATCATCTCATCGGCCTCCTCGTAAGGCGCTTGAGGATAAAGTATATCGACGGGAAGATCAGAGACCGCATTCTGAGTGATTTGAATTGCATTTTGATAGCGCTCACAAGCCTTCGCCCAAGGGAAGTGAATTTTGAGTCCACACCCTAGAATAACGACCCGTGATTTTTTGGGTTTAGGGGGGGGTGGGATTAATTCGGAGACAATCGAATGAAATAACCCTTGCTTTGGAAGATCGTGATATCCAGAGATGTTCATATCACGAGATTAATTCATTTCTGTAAGATTTTCCTCTACTTGAGTAACCAATGATGATACTTTATTCACATTAATACTTATTTAATATTAAATTCATGTGATAATGATCTTTAAATTAGCAAATCGAAATTAATATTGTAGCAAAAAATGAAGCCGATTCTTGAAAAAATTAATAAGCCTGAGGACTCTGTTTTTTCTTGTTTTGAATTTACGGGAAAACAGTTTCAGTGTCCTTATCATTTTCATTCTGAATATGAAATTACACTCATCGTAGAAGGGGTTGGGCAGCGACTGGTTGGAGATAAGTTACAGGGTTATTCTCCAGGAGATTTAGTCTTTTATGGGGTAAAGTTACCGCATATGTATCAAAATTTTGAGAGAGGAATCGCTCATTCGCGATATATTCAATTTCGCTCTGAATTATTTAACGAGATTTTTAAAATCACTGAATCGCATCTCATTACTCAAATGCTCAAGAAATCGGCCCAAGGAATTACTTTCTCGAAGGCAGATCGTTTAAAGATCATTCCGCTTTTTAATGCGATTTTTGAGAAGCCAAAGGGGGTTCCGCAGCTTTGTGGGTTACTGACACTTCTGGATGTAATGAGCCGAATGGCTAAGCCGCATTTTATTGTTTCTCGGTCTTATACTCAGGTTTCCTCTTCTAAGGGAATGGATAAGTTACAGAAAATGATCCATTATATTTCTGAGCACTATTCGGATCAAATTACTTTATCTCAAATCTCAAAAATTGGACATTTACATCCTCAATCCGTTTCCCGTTTTTTTGTCCAACATTTAGGAAAATCATTTCAGGAGTTTTTAATTGAAACGCGTCTTACGCGCGTCGTGAGAGAGCTTTTAGAGAGTCGAAAGGGAATCTCTGAAATTGCGTACGAGTGTGGTTTTAATAATTTATCAAATTTTAATCGACAGTTTTTAAATTATTATAAAAAACAGCCCAGTCACTATCGGAAGTGTCAAAGTAAAGGGTATCTTTTTTGAGTCTCAATGGATTCTTAATGCAAAACAGTAGGGGGGACTACTCCGTAGAGCTTCGCCGATTCGGTAGATTTGGGATAGGGGGGCTTTGAGGGGCTTAGAGGGGGTTTTTCTTTGAAAGATTGAATTGAATGAGAGATAAGAGGTAAAACCAAAAAACGAGCGAGGTTTAAAAAAGGATTTGACGAATTTTTGGGGATCGATAGGTTCAACTCTATGTCTTCCGTAGGAAATCTTCTTCTCGTTACCGTCCTTTAAGGCGCGGGGTGAAGGTTTTTGACTTCGGAAAATTTCACCCTCGAGCCATAGGAATATGACTTGGGGGTTTTTTATTTTCCGAAAAAAATCAAAATGGATAAAAAGAGATGTACGACAAACTAAAAAAAGAACGAACAAAGCCGATGCGGCATACGATTTCGGTCCTCGTCGAGAATCGATTCGGGGTATTGACCCGTATCGCTGGCCTATTCAGTGGACGGGGATTCAATATCGACTCTTTGAACGTGGCTCCGACGCATGATGATAAAACCTCACGGATGACGATTGTGGTTCGTGGAGATGATAAGGTGTTGGATCAGGTCACGAAGCAACTCAACAAGCTCGTGGATGTGATTGAGTTGATCGATTTTCGCCAAGGGGAATATGTCGATCGAGAGCTTATTTTAGTCAAAGTGAAGACGGATAGTAAGACCCGTGCGGAGATCACACAGCTTTGTGATATCTTCCGGACGAAGATTGTTGATGTGCAGCCTCATAGTTTGACGATTGAGGCAACAGGAGATGAGAGTAAAAACGAAAAGTTTATCGACTTAATGGACAATTTTGGAATCTTGGAGTTAACGCGTACGGGGCAAGTCGCTCTTCCACGAAGATAATCAACTCAAGAATAGGTTCAACGATTTAATTATAAACGAGAGGGAGAGAGATCCCCCGATCAACAGAAGAAACAAAGAGAGGAAAAAAGAGTATGGCAGCTAAAATCTATGGTGAAAAGGATGCGGACCTGAAGGTTCTCAAAGGAAAAACATGTGCAGTGATCGGGTTCGGTTCCCAAGGTCATGCCCACGCCTTAAACATGAAGGAAAGTGGAGTAAAGGTCATTATTGGTCTTTATAAAGGCAGTAAGTCCATTGCCGTGGCAAAGTCCAAAGGCTTTCCTGTTTTTGAAACAGCCGAGGCGGTTCGTCGTGCCGATGTGATCTTCGTTGCGGTGCCAGATCTTTCGATTCCAGATGTTTATAATAAGGATATCGAACCGAATTTAGCTCCTGGGAAAGCGTTGCTCTTCTCACACGGATTTGCGGTGCATTTCAAGACGATCGTTCCTCCTAAAAACGTCGATGTGATTATGGTGGCTCCGAAGGGACCTGGGCATTTGGTTCGTCGTCAGTTCCGTGAAGGGAAAGGGGTTCCTGCCTTGATTGCGGTTTATCAAAATCATACTAAGAATGCGAAGAAGATCGCATTGGCTTGGGCGAAGGCGGTCGGAGGAACTCGTGGAGGGGTCATTGAGACGACCTTCAAGGAGGAAACGGAGACCGATCTATTCGGTGAACAAACCGTTCTTTGTGGGGGAACTGCGGCCTTGATTCAGGCCGGTTTTGAAACCTTAGTCGAAGCCGGATATCAACCAGAGATGGCTTATTTTGAATGTCTTCATGAGTTGAAGCTCATTGTGGATTTGATCTTTGAGGCTGGTATTTCTGGAATGCGATTCTCGATCTCAGATACGGCGAAATGGGGGGATGTTTATGTCGGACCTCGGATCGTCGATGCTCGCGTGAAAGCGAACATGAAGAAGGCGCTCAAGGAGATTCAAAATGGGACCTTTGCAAAGCGTTGGATCGCCGAAGCCAAGGGTGGAAAAAAGACTTATAAAGCGCTGATGGCGAAGGGTGAAAAGCATCCGATCGAAGTCACTGGAAAGCGCTTACGCGGATTGATGTCCTGGATTGAAAAACGGGATATCAAGGGGGCTCAAGCCTCCTACGAATAATCGCAGGATATTAATTTTCCAAGAACGTCGTTTGAAAATGAACGAATCTTTATTTTCGGCGGCGTTTTTGGAAAATCTTGTGATGACTCAAATGATTTAAAAAACGGAAACAGTATGTCCAATCGCATTATTCTTTTTGACACCACGTTGCGCGATGGAGAGCAATGTCCCGGAGCGAGCATGAGTCCTCGTGAAAAATTGGAGGTGGCGCGTCAGTTGGAGCGACTCCAAGTCGATGTGATTGAGGCCGGTTTTCCGGTGATTAGCGAGGGGGATTTCAATTCCGTGCGTCAGATTGCGACAGAGATTCAAGGGCCGAAGATCTGTGGATTAGCGCGATGTGTCGCGAAGGATATTGAGGCGGCCGCTCATGCGGTGAAGCCAGCGGGCAAGCGAGGACGGATCCATGTTTTTTTAGCAACCTCGAAGATTCATCGGGAGTTTAAATTTGCGAAGGCGCAGGATGAGATTATTCGTATGGCGGTCGAAGGGGTAAAGCTTGCGAAAAGTTTTGTCGAGGATGTTGAATTTTCTCCGGAAGATGCCTCTCGGACGGAACCGGATTTTTTGGCAAAGGTCACGGAAGCGGTCATTGCGGCAGGAGCGACGACGGTGAATATTCCGGATACCGTCGGGTATGCGGTCCCCGAGGAATTTGGAGCCTTGATTGGATCCCTTTTTGCGAACGTCAAAAACATCAACAATGCGATTATCAGCGTGCATTGTCATAACGATTTAGGGTTAGCGGTGGCGAATTCCTTAGCGGCGATCAAGGCCGGAGCGCGTCAGATCGAAGGGACGATCAACGGCATTGGCGAACGTGCGGGGAATGCGGCGATTGAAGAGCTCGTCATGGCGATGAAGACGCGGCAGGACTACTATAAGGACTATGAGTTAGGATTGAATTATCGAGAGATTGTTAAAACCTCGAAGCTCGTGGCTCGGATGTCCGGTTTGATGGTGCAACGGAATAAAGCGGTTGTTGGGGAGAATGCTTTTGCTCATAGCTCTGGAATTCATCAGGATGGAATCATCAAGAAGCGAGAGACCTATGAAATCATGGATCCGATCGAGATTGGGTGGGGAGAGACAGAGTTACCATTAACGAAGCACAGTGGACGAAATGCACTCGAGCAACGATTGAAGCATTTAGGGTATAAGCTTTTGAAGGAGGAAGTGGAACGTCTTTTTGTGGAGTTTAAAACGATTGGGGATAAGAAGAAATTTGTTTATGACGATGACTTGATTGCATTAGTCGATAATCAGATTAATGAAGTTCAAGAGACCTTTTCGTTAGAGTATATGCATGTCTCCTCGGGGATTGGACAGATTCCGACGGCGACGATTCGTCTGCGAAAAGGGGAGGAGCTCTTCATGGATGCTGGAACCGGCGATGGGGCGGCGGATGCGGCGATGCAGGCGATCGATCGTCTGACTGGAAAACGGGGTCATTTAGTTGAGTACCTCGTTCGTGCCGTGACCGAAGGGCATGATGCGATTGGAGAGGTTTCTTTAAAAGTAAATTTTGGCAATGGGGAGATGGTCAGTGGGAAGGCCGCCTCGACCGATGTGATTGAGTCCAGTGCTCGGGCTTATTTGAATGCCGTAAATCGTTCCTTTCTTTTAGAAAAAACGAAAGCACTTTCGATTTCCTCGACGCCTTAGAGGTATTCGGTTTTCATTCGCTAAACAAGTTCAACTTTCCATCGACAATAGAAAGTCCCACTACTGTCCAAAATAACTCTAGATTTGATAGGTGAATTAAAGGAGGGGGATTAAAATTCTAAAGCAGTTCTCACGCAACGACGCGACGCCGCCACGTCAGAGAGGGAGAGGATCGTGAGCTCATTCCTTTCGGCGCCTCCTTCGTCGGCTGCCGCCTCCCGAGAATCTCTCCCGTTTTTTTGAAAAAAGGATTTTCAAAAAACGATCGAGTTTCTCTGGAGGGGATCGGTTTCACCTCTCCTCGGAAAGAGTTCACGATCCTCTCCGTGAGAAATTCTCGGATTTTTTTGTATCATGTGGGGAAGTTCTGACCCCAAGAGCGTAAGCGATAGTTCCCTATTTTTAAAAAGGGATCGAAAGCTCGTTTTCGAGAACTTTTTAAAAATAGGGAGGAGGCTCGAAAGAGCAGTGGTCAGAACGAGGGGGGGGTAGGGGTTTAACGTTGCGGCGTTGCGTGAGACAATGTATTGAAGGTTTTTTTGTTTTACTGGACACTAATGCGAAAGCCCTACTTTGTAGGTTTGCAAACTCTCCCCAAAAGAGTATCATTGAACCATGCCGACAAACCTCCCCGAAAATCAGCCAACGCCCGAGCAGCGTGAGGCGATCGCGTGTCGTATGGCTGAAAAGCAAAAGTGGAAAGAACTTCCCGGCAATCGTTACACAGCGGATGAATTAAACGAGATGTCGAAGGATATCTCAAATTTCAGATTTGTACGAAGAACCCCACTTATTTATGTTGCTTGAGCCAAGAGGAGATGTCGATTGGACAAAGGTTAAACAGGTTCTTAAAACCATTTATCAGCAATCCCCAGAGTTTCTTTTTGAAAATGCACTTATTGGCGGAGGTGCTGCTTGGTTCTACAAAACCGTTCTTAATAAAGCAAATGACCCTGATTTTAAAATCGAACTAAATCCTCAAAAAGAGATCCTTTGGCTTAGTAAAGATATTGACTTCATTGGGTCAAACCTCAATGAGTATGAAGTTCTTTTAAAAACCAAAAAAACAGGAACTCCTCCCCGTTTTTATATTGAGGGCGTTTGGATTGATACCCCTGAGATAGGGCTAACAATGCACCCAGATGTTGTTTTAAAAAGAACCTATCAAGGTTATTTAGAGCAAGACTTAGGAGAGTATCAAGTGGCTCATCCCGCAGATGTTTTAAAAGAAAAACTTGCCTTAGTGAATAGTCCAAAAGCGACCAAAAGACCTCAAGATATACTTCATATCGAAGCCATTAAGGAGTTCATAAAATTCGATCTTTGTCAAAGAATTGAGAAGAAAGAATTATTTCAAAATGCTGCGGATGCAAAAGCATGGAGAGACGATGCGATACTTGCCAAAACCGTTGACTGGACCATTTTCTCATGTTCAAAACTCCAAAGACGATTAGAAGTCGCCTATCAGAATCTTGAGTCTGTTTCCTACTCTAACTCTGTCAGACAATGGATAAAGCATCATCTCAAATCGTGATAGAAAGAGATTAGTTTTTGAACGTCAAATGATATTCTAAGGGGACTTGCTTATTGTTCTTCAGAGGATTTTTTGTAAAACAGACATTACCTCATTAATGAGGTAATAAGAAAGAATGAGTTACACCCGCCCCCCCTTAGAGAGAATGATGAGGATTCATCATCGTCTTAAAAAAGGAGATTTTCCGAATTGTACCACCCTTGCAAAAGAGATGGAGGGATTGATCACCCGTAAAGCGATCGGGATCGCTGCCTTCGACGAAAATTTTTTAGCACCGATTCGATTAGCGTTAGCCAAACAAGTTCAACTCTCCACCGACTCGTAAGAGCCTCGATCAAAACTTTGGGGTATTTCAGGGAGATAAATCGACACTTGTTCGACTGCGTTTCAGTCCTGAAATCACGCCTTATATTCGTGAGCGGGAATGGCATTCGAGCCAGAAAACAATCAAAGAGGGTAAATTAGGGATCGAGATCGAAATCACCGTCACCCACCTTCTCGAAATCAAAGTGTGGATCATGAGTTGGGGCGATCAAGTCGAGGTTTTGGCACCGCAAAAACTCCGTGACTCGGTGCATGAAATTGCGAAAAAAATCCTCCAACAATACCGTTGAAAATAATATTCAAAAAAATATCAACCATTGGACTGTATTTGTCTGACCCCCTATGATAGCGTGGCATTGAAATGAGTTTAAATTACGACTTTTTGATCTCTTCTATTCAGCAAACGCATCAGGATTCCCTGAAAGGAGCGGCAGGTGCCGTCAACCGTTATCTGATCCTGCGTAATTGGGTCATTGGGGCATATCTCGTCGAATTTGAGCAAAACGGAGAAGATCGTGCAAAATATGGGGAAGGATTGTTGAAGCAATTAGCAGGGGATCTGCAAGCAAAAGGAGTCTCAGGAATAAGTCCCGACATGTTAGCTCGGATGAGAGTTCTTTTCAGTCTTTACCCACAATTAGAGTCTAAGATTTCCGCACCACTGGTGCGGAAATTGCATAAACCATTCGAAACAAATGAGTTAAAGATTTCCGCACCAGTGGCGCGGAAATTTCCTTCGCCATTGCCTGTTGATCAAGTGCTTTGTTTATCTTGGACACATCTTGTTGAACTTTTAAAAATCGATGACTCTTGGAAGCGGGCCTTTTACGAAAATGAATGTCTCAAAGAAAACTGGTCCAAGCGCCAGCTTCAACGTCAGATCGGCTCCCTTCTTTACGAGCGAACAGGGTTGTCAACAGACAAAAAAGCAGTGATCGAAGCGGCGCGAACCGCAGAGAATTCAACGACAGGGGCGATTATCGAACTGATCCGAGATCCTTATGTTCTTGAATTTGTGGGGTTGACGGAAAAACATCACTATTTAGAAAAAGATCTGGAAAAAGCGCTTTTGGATCACCTTCAATCTTTTTTGTTAGAGCTAGGGAATGGCTTTTGTTTTGAAGCTCGTCAAAAACGCATCACCGTGGGAAATGAGCACGACTACATCGATTTGGTTTTTTATCATCGGATTTTACGGTGTCATCTTTTGATCGATCTCAAAACAAGAACGTTTCAACATGGTGATGCGGGACAAATGAATTTTTATCTCAACTACTGGAAGGATCAGATGATGGCAGAGGGAGATCAACCGCCCGTTGGATTGATCCTCTGCACGGATAAAGATCAAACGAAGGTCGAGTATGCAACGGGGGGATTGGATCATCAGCTTTTTGTCTCTCGCTATTTGGTCTCTTTACCGTCTCCAGAAACGCTTCAAAATTTAATCGAGGCGGATCGTGCGCATTGGGATCAGAAGAATCATTCTGAAAAGGAATCCAATTTATGATACTTCAGGCGTTTAAAAAGTTTCGTCGGAGAAGATAGGTTAAAGCTTTAATAGATTATGAAATTTTACGCTCACACGGCGGATGACGAAGATGAAAATGCGTTGCCTGAAAGCTCGGGTAAGTGGCAGTCGCTATCTGTCCACCTTCGTAATGTCGCCAATTTAGCGAAACACTTCGCTACACCGCTTGGGCTAGGACAGTTTCGGCTCGTCCGGTTTATGATTAAAGGCCTAGGCTAACACCGAACGGTTGAGAGCCTCGGGAGGAACTAGTGCTCATGGGGCGGGGAGAGCGATCCTCTCGTCGGGGAGCACTGGAGTTGGGGGCTCCAGCGCCAGAGGGGCGGGCTCCGAGATCGGGGTGGGTTTTCATGGAGAGGGCAATACGTTTACGGGAGGCATCGACATCGACCACGGTCACGGTCACTTTTTGACTGACCTTGACATGCTCGGAAGGATTCTGAACGAAGGTATCGGCCAGTTGACTAATATGAACAAGTCCATCTTGATGGACGCCGATATCGACAAAGGCTCCGAAGGCGGTGACGTTGGTGACGATGCCGGGGAGTTTGAGTCCTGGTTTGAGATCTTCGATTTTGGAAACCCCCTCGGCAAATTGGAAGGCTTCGAATTTTTCACGCGGATCGCGGCCCGGTTTATTGAGTTCATTGACGATATCTTTCAAGGTGGGGATCCCGACGGTTTCGGTGACATATTTTTGAAGATCAATTTTTTTTCGGAGGGTCTCATTAGTCATCAGATCGGAAACTTTGCAGTTCAGATCTTGAGCCATTTTTTCGACGATCGGGTAGCTTTCGGGATGGACGGCACTGCGATCAAGCGGGTTTGAGGCATCGTGAATCCGAAGGAATCCGGCGGCCTGTTCAAAGGCTTTACTTCCTAAGCGCGGAACTTTTTTGAGTTCTTCGCGAGTTTTAAAGGGACCCGTTTCATTGCGTTGTTTAACGATGTTTTCGGCAATTTGAGCGCCGATTCCGGAAACGTAGGAGAGGAGTTGTTTGCTGGCGGTATTGACCTCAACCCCGACGCCGTTCACACAGCTCATGACGACATCATCTAAGGAGCGCTTCAAGGCATTTTGATCGACATCATGTTGATATTGGCCGACGCCGATCGATTTGGGATCGAGTTTCACGAGTTCCGCAAGAGGATCCATCAAACGGCGAGCGATGGAGACCGATCCACGGACGGTGATATCGTGATCAGGGAACTCCTCCCGAGCCGCTTCAGAGGCGGAGTAGATCGAGGCGCCACTTTCATTGACGCTGACAATGGCAATGGAGGCAGGCAGTTTTAAGGCGCGGACGAAGGCCTCGGTTTCGCGACCTGCGGTTCCGTTCCCAATCGCAATGGCCTCGGTTTTGAAATGGGTGCAGAAGCCTTTGATTTTTTCGGCCGCCTCCGTGGCGTGGCGGTCGGGATAGATCACATCGTTATGGAGGAGCTTGCCTTGTCGATCGAGGATGACCACTTTGCAGCCAGTCCGAAACCCGGGATCGATTCCGATGGTATTTTTTTGTCCGAGGGGAGAGGCGAGGAGGAGTTCGCGGAGGTTTTCTGAGAAGACGCGAATCGCTTCGGTATCGGCCTTCTTTTTGGATTCCAGGCGAGCCTCGGTCTCCATGGAGATACTCAGGAGACGTTTATAACAATCTTGGGTCGCAAGCTTCACCTGCTGAGAGACAGGGGAGGAGCCTTTCACATAAAGCTCTTCGAGAATTTGAAGGGCGGTTGCTTCGGGAGGGGTGATTCGGACGAGGAGAAACGATTCCTTTTCTCCACGGCGCATCGCAAGCACACGATGAGAGGGGGATTTGGAGACCGGCTCTTTCCATTCAAAGTAATCTTTATATTTTTCTCCTTCAGTTTCTTTCCCGGTGAGGACTTTTGAGGAGATGATCCCTTCTTGTTCAAAGAGCGCTCTTAAACGGCTTCGAGCCTCTTTATCGTCACTGATTCGTTCCGCTAAAATATCGCGTGCTCCTGCGAGAGCTTGATCGGCGGTCTCGACTCCTTTTTCTTTGGAAAGGAATTTTTCCGCCTCTTCGGTCGGTTTGGTTTCCGGATTTTGTTCCCAGAGAATTTCGGACAGGGGTTCGAGGCCTTGCTCTTTAGCGATCGTGGCACGAGTCCGTTTTTTAGGACGGTGAGGGGCGTAAAGATCTTCGAGAGTGCTTAAGGTTTGAGCCTCCTGAATCGATTTTTTAAGAGGATCGGAGAGGAGGTTGCGTTCGAGGAGTGATTTCACAATCGCATCGCGTCGGGCATCGACTTCGGCGAGTTGAGTGAGTCGATCGCGGACGTTTGCAATTTGGACCTCATCCATCGAGCCGGTGACCTCTTTTCGGTAACGGGCGATGAAGGGGACCGTCGCTCCTTCTTTGAGAAGGAGAGCGGTGGCGGTGACCTGTCGAGGTTGGAGAGAGAGTTCTTTGGAGATTTTTTCGAGATAGAGGAGGTTGATCGGATTTTCCATAAAGGGGGGATATTTTTAAGAACATCTTCTCCTCCTGCAAGCTTTGATTCTATGGCTTTTTCACTCCCGGTCCAAAATAACTTTGGATTTTCGCTTTGCGATGGGAGTGCGCGAGACAATGTATTAAGTTTTTTTTGTTTTAGTGGCTAATGTGGAAGAAAGCAAATTTTTGATTGGAGTTCAGAGGGGGCTTTGCTATCACCCACCCACGATGAAACCAGTCCAACATGCGATTCAGCCGACCCGAGATGATGATTTTCCAGAATGGTACCAACAGGTGATTGCCTCCGCTGATTTGGCCGAGAACTCCGAGGTTCGCGGCTGCATGGTGATTAAACCGTGGGGATATGGAATCTGGGAGAGTATTCAACGCCAACTCGATTTTGAATTCAAGGAGACCGGACATCAAAATGCTTATTTCCCACTTTTCATTCCATTGAGCTACCTCCAAAAGGAGGCGGCTCATGTGGAGGGATTTGCGAAAGAGTGTGCCGTCGTTACGCATCATCGTTTAGAGGCGGGTCCGGACGGTAAGCTTGTTCCAAAAGGAGAGCTTTCGGAGCCGCTTGTCGTGCGTCCCACTTCAGAGACGATTATCGGAGCCGCCTATGCGAAGTGGGTTCAATCCTATCGGGATCTGCCAATTTTGATTAATCAATGGGCGAATGTGGTTCGTTGGGAGATGCGACCGCGTCTTTTTTTACGGACGGCTGAATTTCTCTGGCAGGAGGGGCATACGGCTCATGAAACCAGTGCCGAGGCGATTGCTGAAACGGAGAAGATGCTCGGGGTTTACGAGAGATTTGCGCGTGAGCATTTAGCTTTACCAGTGATTCCCGGAAGGAAATCTCCGAGTGAGCGCTTTCCTGGGGCAGTTGATACCCTTTGTATCGAGGCGATGGTACAGGATCGCAAGGCGGTTCAAGCGGGAACCTCCCATTTTCTCGGACAGAATTTTGCCAAGGCCTCTGGAATTAAATTTCAATCCCGGGAGGGACAAGAGGAACATGCGTGGACGACGAGTTGGGGGGTCAGTACCCGTCTCATTGGGACGATGATCATGGCTCATGCCGATGATGATGGATTGATTTTGCCTCCTCGGGTTGCGCCGAAGCATCTCGTGATTCTTCCCGTGGTTCCGAAAGAGGAGCATCGAGCCTCGATTATTGAGGCCTGTGAAAAATTGGCGGCGGAATTAAAGAAGCAGCTTTTTCATGGGGAGGTGTTGCGGGTTGAGATCGATAAACGAGAGGTCAATGGAGGTCAGAAGAGTTGGGATTGGATCAAAAAGGGAATTCCATTGCGTGTGGAGATCGGACCTCGTGATCTTGAAAAGGGCTCTGTTTTTGTCGGACGTCGAGATAAGGCGGCGAAGGATAAAACCGGCTATCCGATGAGTGAGTTTGTGCAAAATGCCCCCGCTATTTTGCAAGAGATTCAGGATACTATTTATGCAAGGGCTTTGAGCTTCCGGGATCAGAATATCGTCAAGATCGATTCCAAGGAGGAGTTCTATCAATTCTTCACGCCGAAGAACGCCGATAAACCGGAGATTCATGGAGGCTTTGCCTTAACGCATTGGGATGGATCGGCTGAGACCGAGGAGAAAATTAAGGAGGAACTCAAGGTGACAATTCGCTGCATTCCTTTTGAGAAAAGTCCAGAGGCAGGGACCTGTCCTTTCACAGGAAAACCGAGCGCTCAACGGGTGATCTTTGCGAAGTCTTATTAGATGAATCGCTGTTTTTATGAGTTCACTGCTTCACTATCGTCGCTGGACAATCTTTCTTTTGTTGGTTCTCACAATCTTTCGTTTGTGGTTTTGTACTTACCATGAGCTTGTTGAGGATGAATCGTATTATCGGCTCTGGTCTCAGCATCTCGATTGGAGTTACTACAGTAAAGGACCTTTAATCGCATGGACGATTTATTTCGGAACTTCGATCATGGGGGATACCGTTTTTGGAATCCGCTGGATCTCAGTTTTGCTTTCGGCGGCGACCGGTTGGATGTTGTTTCGACTTGGAGTTCGACTTTGGAACGAGCGCGTCGGTTTTTGGGCGGTGGTCATTGCCGCGACCTTGCCGCTTTATGCGATTGGCTCCGTATTAATGACAATCGATCCTTTGAGTGTCTTTTTTTGGGTTTTGGCAGCGCATCTTTTTCTTAATGCGATCGAGCAGGATCGATCTCTCCAATGGATTGGCTGTGGATTGGCTGTGGGGATCGGTTTTTTGGCAAAATTTATCAACGCGATTGAGTTGGTTTGTTTTTTAATCTTTCTGATGACCGATTCCGAAAAACGGCACCTCCTTTTGAAAAAACGATTTTATCTGATGCTGATCGCTTTTGCTCTCTGTATGATCCCCGTTTTTTATTGGAACGCCTCCCACGGTTGGATTACGGCAACGCACTTACAGGAGCGCGGGGCATTGACTCATTCATTTGTAATTCGATGGAGAGAGAGTTGGCAGTTTCTTTATATGCAAGCGGTGGTGATCTCCCCTTTATACTTTTTCGCAATTATTGGCGTTGCTTTTAGTTCATGGGGATTGTTTTTTAATTCGAATCAAGAGAATCGCAGTCGGCGTTTTGCGCTCGCTCTTTTTCTTCCGATCTTTCTTTTTTATTTTCTCCTCAGTTTAAATGATAGTGGTGAGGCGAACTGGACTGCGACGGGGTTAGCCGGGGGAATTCTTCTTTTAGCCTCCCTGTTTGCCGAGCCAGAGAAATCTCGAGGCAAATCTCTTTTTGTTTCTATGGCATTTGGAGTTGCCTTGACGCTCACTATTTTGCTTCACGATGCCTACCGACTAGGCATTGACTTCAAAGGAGATCCCGCGAATCGTTTGCGGGGGTGGAGCGATCTGGCACAGAAAGTGGAGGCGGTCCGAGAGCCGAATGATTTGATTATTGGCAATAAATATCAGACGGCGAGTATCCTCGCTTTTTACTTGCCGGATCGACCAACCACCTATATTCCGAAAACCGAACGGATTCAGAATCAATTCTCCTTTTGGCCAAGTTATGATTTAAAGAGCGTTCGTCGGGCGATTTTGGTGACGGACTCGATTGATGAAGTTCCTGATGCTCTTAAGCTCCAGTTTTCAAATATTGAAAAAGTGGCTGACTTCTATCGTCAAGATCGGGGGAGAGATCTTAAACGGTATCAAGTTTATCGATTGGAAAAACCGATTTTACCTTAGCTCGATTTTAAAGAGTCATCGAGCCAACCGAGGAGTTGTTCGATATTTGCCGTCGATTCATCTCCCATGTGAGAGATTCGGAAGGTGGTTCCTTTGATTTTTCCGTACCCGCCATCAATAATGCAGTTATATTTACTCTTGAGCGCGGCGATCATCTTGGCGACATCGATTCCCTTGGTATTTTTCACGCAGGTTAAACTCACGGAGGCGTAGCCCGCTTCGGAAAAGAGTTCAAATCCATTTTTCTGAACCCAAGCGCGGGTGATCTCGGCGTTCTTGAGGTGACGTGCAAAGCGCTTCTCCATTCCCTCCTCCATGATATCTTCAATCTTACTTCGCAAAGCGTAGAAGTGAGAGATCGAGGGAGTAGTTGGGGTCATGTTGCTTTCGTGATTCTTGCGGAATTCGAGAAAGTCAAAATAGTAACCCCGATCCTTCAGGGTTTCTGCTTTTTTAAAGGCTTTTTCAGAAACGGCAAAAACAGCTGCTCCTGCGGGGAGGGCCAGTGCTTTTTGGGTTCCGGCAAGCATCACATCAATCCCGAGTTCATCAAATTTGATGGGAACCGCAGTAAATGAGGAAACGGTATCGACGATGAAATGAACCTCAGGATATCGTTTCATCATGGCAGCGATTTCGTTCAGAGGATTCATCGTTCCGGTGGAGGTCTCGTTATGAATCAAGGTGACGGCATCAAATTCACCGGTTTTAATTTTTGCCTCAATCATCTCGGCAGTGATCGCTTGACCCCATTCAACTTGGAGTTTCTCAGCCTGCTTACCGCACTTAAGAGCGACATCATACCATTTGTCCGAGAAGGCACCACTCATACAGTTGAGTACTTTTTTTGAAACGAGATTGCGAATAGAGCCCTCCATCACCCCCCAAGCAGAGGAGGTGCTGACGAAAACCGGCTGGGTGGTATAAAAAAGCTTTTGTAGTCCGGGCCGAACTTGTGCATAGAGATCTTGGAACCCTTTTCCTCGATGCCCCATCATCGGTGATGCGAAAGCCTTCAAGGTTTTTTCAGAAACTTCAATGGGACCGGGAATAAAGAGTTTAGTGTGTGCCATAGGTGGAGTGACGGTAGAGGAGAGAAAAATAAATGGCAACTTTTTTGAATCACTTCCCTTTAAAAGGGAGGGGGAGTAATTCAAAAAAAGGAGACTTTTTCAAAGCAAAAAATAAAATTGAAGATAAAATGATGGATTTTAAAATTCAGACGTCGGACCAAGGGATTGATTCTTTACTCAAAAAAAGGGGCGTAACCGCCTATTTTAGGATGAAGCGGTTTTTTTTTAATAAGCTCTTCTATTTTTTGATTTCTGTTGGGTGTGTGGCTCAAATGGGGTTCTCTGAGATCGATCCATTGCCGACTCCCGAGGTTATTTTGAAGAATGTGGTGGAGAGAGAGACCGCAACTCGAAAGGCACTTGAATCTTGGCAATATCATCAAGTGGTTAGGAATTGGATCGAAAAGAAACAAGGGGTGAAGATCGACTCTGAGGAGGATCAGATGAGGGTTCGTCCGAGAAGTGAGTCCTCCTTTATGATTTTAAATCCTCTGGGGGAATGGATCCATGGGGGGACTCCGGATAATGAGGCGGCTCGAAAAGGAAGAAATATCCAACGCAATCTGGAGATCGCTAGTTTAAATACTTTAAGGGAGCGCTTTGACTTTAAAGGAGTGGGAAAGGAAAAGAGAGGGGAGATCGAGGTTTATCGCTTTCGTTTAATCTCAAAATCGGATTTTAAGCCAAAGAATCGGATTGATAAGGTGATGAAGGAGGTTGAAGGTGATTTATGGGTTGATTTGAGTGATTACTCAGTCATGGGAGTTGAGGGGAGGTTGCTGAGATCGACTTCGGTTGCCTGGTTATTTGCGACGATTGAAACCCTTCGTTTTGAATATCAGACCCAGGTTTTACCGATTGGACGTGTTATGTCCGGCTTCGATCTTGATCTCAAGTTAAAAGGGATGGGGGGGAGTTCGACCCGCTATCGACAGGTTCGAATGACGGAGTATCAATCAAATCCTGGACAAGATATTTGGTAGTTATCTAAGTATGCTAAGCGAATGTATTAAATTAGTTAATCTTATTTAATGTTTATATTTTTTTAGTAATTCTAATTTATACGTGGATTTTATAGGATTTGTCTATTCTTAAAATACTCTAAAATAAGATGAATTTTGAGGTATTTTGACTTATTTTCATCTAAAACAGGCTGTTTTAGGTGATTTTTACTGTTTTTTGCGTTTTATGTTTCTGAAAAAGACTTGTATAAATAGAATCAACTCTCTACGATTCGAATTAAGAAGGGAATTATTATGGATTTGAAAGAAATTAAAGCCGTTATTGATCTCATGACCCGAAATGGGCTCGCTGAGTTTGAACTAGAGAAACCGGAGTTTAAGATTCGGGTGAAAAAGGGGAACCAACTCGGAGAGATGATTGTTTCTACTCCTCAGCAAGTGAGTTATGTTCCTGCTTCAGCAGTTCATGCGGCTCCCTCGGTCCCTGTTGCGGCTCCGGTCGTTGAGAGTTCCGGTATTCCGATTAACTCTCCGATGGTGGGAACATTTTATCGTTCTCCCTCTCCTGATTCTCCTGCGTATGTGGAGGTCGGCAAGGAGGTGGGGCCTGATACGGTTGTTTGTATTATTGAGGCAATGAAGGTCATGAATGAGATTAAGGCAGAGGTCAAAGGGGTGATCACTGAGATTTTGGCCGAAACCGGGAAGCCCGTCGAGTTTGGAAAGCCGCTTTTCAAGGTTCGTCCCACTTAATATTTAAT
Source organism: Akkermansia muciniphila (assembly GCA_945883905.1). Lineage (GTDB taxonomy): Bacteria > Verrucomicrobiota > Verrucomicrobiia > Methylacidiphilales > CAMAQI01 > CAMAQI01. Next base: position 38,957 of record CAMCYL010000009.1, read on the forward strand.
TTTAAAGATTGATCGAAATCACTGTTTTTTGATCAAAAACAATCAATAAAGCCTAAAAAAGAGTCAAATAACTCTAAAAAGGCTCAAAAATCGGATTTTTATGTTTTCCAAGATCCTTATCGCTAATCGCGGAGAAATTGCTGTTCGAATCATTCGGGCTTGTCGAGAGCTTGGAGTTCAAACACTTCAGGTCTATTCCGAGGCCGATAAAGAGTCGCTTGCCGTACAGCTAGCCGATCAAGCGATCTGTATTGGGAAGGCTCCAAGTCCAGAGAGTTATCTTAAGATTGATCGGATTATCAGTGCGGCGGAGATAGGGGATGTCGATGCGATTCATCCTGGCTACGGATTTCTTTCAGAGAATGCTCATTTTGCTGAGGTTTGTGAGAGTTGTAATATAAAGTTTATTGGACCTAAACCTTCGGCGATTCGGTCGATGGGAGATAAGGCTGTCGCTCGTGAGACGGCGAAGAAGGCGGGGGTTCCGACGACTCCGGGAAGTGAAGGAATTTTGGAAAACGAACAGGAGGCACTTCGGGTCGCCAAAAAGATAGGCTATCCTGTGATGATTAAGGCGGTTGCTGGTGGGGGGGGACGAGGAATGCGTCCGGCTCATAATGATGTCTCATTGGTTCAAGGATTTTTATCGGCGCGTCAAGAGGCGGAGAAGGCCTTTGGAAATGGGGCGCTTTACATGGAGAAATTGATCGAGAATCCTCACCATATTGAGTTTCAGATCCTTGCGGATCAAAAGGGAAATGTGGTCCATGTGGGAGAACGGGATTGTTCGATTCAACGTCGCCATCAAAAATTGATCGAGGAATCGCCCTCACCAATTTTGTCTGCCGATCTTCGAAAGAAGATGGGGAAGGCCTCCGTTAAGCTGGCGCAATCGGTGAATTATGAGGGGGCGGGAACGATTGAGTATTTGGTCGATGATCATGGTAATTTTTATTTCATGGAGATGAACACTCGGATTCAGGTCGAGCATCCGGTGACCGAAGAGGTCTATGGGGTTGATTTAGTGAAAGAACAGATCCGGATTGCGGCGGGGTTGCCGTTGGATAAGAAGTTTTATGATTTGAAGCCCCAACGTCATGCGATTGAGATGCGGATCAATGCCGAGGATCCTTATAATAATTTTATGCCCTCTCCGGGAAAAATCGGATTTTATTATCCTGCGGGGGGAATTGGAGTGCGAGTGGATTCGCATATTTTTGCTGGGTATACCATCCCTCCTTATTATGACTCGATGATTGCGAAGTTAATTGTAACGGGGGACGATCGAGAGATGGCGATTACGAGGCTCAAGCGTGCGCTTGATGAATTTATGATCGATGGGGTAAAGACCACGATCCCCTTTGGTCAGGAGATTTTAGGAGATCCGGATTTTCAAAAGGGGAATTACTCAACTCATTTTGTCGAAAAACTAATGTTGCAGCGAAAACATCATAATCCCCCGCTTCCGAAGAAATAATTTTTTTTTCAATTAAACTCCATGGAGAAAGTTGTTTCGTGTGAGACAATGTTTTTAAGTTTTTTTATTTTGGACACTAGTATCATTTTGTTGGGATTTAGTGTTGTTTTTCAGAAGAGCTTCTTTATGTTTGAACCTAATTATCAAATATGAAGATTTCTTTAATACTCAAGCAGTCGAGAAGAGGTCGAGGGTTTCGAAATCGAGCAGGATTTAGTTTGGTAGAAATTTTGGTTGTTTTGGCGATCATCGGAGTTTTATCCTCGGTCTCGCTTCCGGCTTTTTTAAAAATTCAAAAACGATCTAAACTGAATCGATCGACAGAGATGATCTTTGATCAAATCCGTTTAGCGAGGACGGAGGCGGCTTCGTTGAACCGAACGGTGGCCTTCCTATTGATTGAACCTCAAGCGAATGCGGGAGAGGGGAAGGCGTATACGCAGATTCAACGGTTTTATGAGACCGATCTTGAGCCGGGAGCGCTCACGCCTCAATATAAACCTTCAACGAAACGGATTAATTTAGCGGAGGGAATCGTGATTCATTCAAGTCCCGAATGGTCGAACTTATTAAAGGAGGAGGGGACATCGAGAGGCGAGTTCGTGAGATCCGGAGAAAAGTATCGATCTATTTTGATTTATCCCAGTGGAAAAACCAGTTTGAATGATGACAATAGTGAGGAAGGGGTCTCCGGTTTTTTCATTACGTTGGTTTATCAGGAAGAGATTGATAAAAAGGAGCCAGCGGTTTTTGTAACGATCACGATTGATCCAAAAACAGCGCTGCCGAAGGTGTGGAAGAAATAATGAGTGTTATCAAAATAATAAGGAGAGCTCAATGAACCGCTTTCTGCATCTAAAGTTAAGAGTTTCTGAAGGATTTTCACTTTTGGAGGTCGTGGTTTCGATTGGACTTATGACCGTGGGACTTGTGGGTGTTTTGGCTTTATTGCCAGTCGGTTTGGCCGATTATCGCGATTCAAAGCGGTTAAGTGTCGAGAGTCAGATGATCGATTATATTTCGAAGGCCTGTTTGATGGGGAGTATTGCTGAGCTTCAAAGTAGTCAGTATTATTTTGATCGTGAGGGGGTGATTTGCGATGAAAAGAAATTTGAGTATCAAGTGAGTTTGGCGTTTGGAGATCGACATGGATTGAATAATAAGCGTTTAAAGACGGTAAAGATGACGATAAAGTCCAAAGGAAGTAAAAAAGAGAAAATTAAACAGATTCTTTTAATGGAGCGATTAACTTGAAAAAAGAGAGTTTAATTTTTCGACAAGGACCGTCACGGGGATCAAAGGTTTTCCGAGGGATCGCTTCATTTTTAAAGACTGCCCCTTTGCGCGGCTTTAGTATTGTTGAGCTTTTGGTCGCGATGGCGATTTTAATGTTACTGATGGCTCTTCTTACGGGAATGATCGCGCAGATTGGTAAGATATCGACCCGAACGCGAGAGGATTTAGTCGGCTTTCAATCCGTTCGTTTGGGGATGGAGGCGATTTCGAGACGACTCAGTCAAGCGGTGTTGAATCCGTACTGGGATTATTATGATGAGAGTGGAAAGCGGATATCCGATTACAAGACGCAGGAGCCATTTACCTATGGACGCTATGCGGAACTTCATTTTGTCATCGCTTCATTAGAAAAACTAGGAATTCAAGAGAAGTTGCCCTCTCAGGGGGTATTTTTTCAAGCCCCTTTAGGGTTCACGCAGGACTCAAATCTTTCGAGAGTTAAAGGATTGTTAAATGTGGTCGGATTCTTTTGTGGATCGTATGAAGTTCAAGCCCCTTTATCTTTTTTTAGTTCAGAAAAGCGGTTGGGGTTATTGGAATTAGTGGTTCCTGCAGAGCGGACGAATATGTATGCCTCTGTTTATCAGACAGAGAATGGTCAGGCGCCAAATTATGGATGGCTTTTACCTTGGGTGAACGATCGGGGGAATCATTCTTATATCTCTCCGATTGGGGAAAATATTCTCAGCGTTTTTTTTATTCCTCATTATCCGATTGGAGAGGATCAATCGGCCTTGAGTAAAGAGAGTTATTTAGCGCCGCAAATGTTTTATGATAGTCGGCAGACAGGACCAGGGGGAAAACCGGCGACATTAAAGAGAAAGAATGGGAAGAGTTGGAGTGCGAGCTGGCTGCATCAACTTCCTCCGATCATTGATGTTTACACGGTGGGATTGGATGATGCTTCTGGGAGAAGAGTGATGGCAGATGAGCCTCTTTTAAATCAGATCTATAGTGGCTTTAGTTCGAATGATCCGGGCAAACTTGAGGAGGAGTTGGACCAACTTCAGGAGCGGGCAAAGAAAATAGGAATCAATTTACGTTGGTTTAAGAATACCGTGATCGTTTTCGCCTCTAAAGTCGAAGGGGACTGAGGGTTAAATTATTATAGAAATATTTTATGAAATCAAAAATTAAAATTAATATTCAATCGAATAAAAAGAGTTCTGGAGTTTTAGCGGCAAAAGAGGGGGCTCGACTCATCCGGGAGGCAATTCGGCGGAAAGGACGGGCGAATATCATTGTGGCCACCGGAGCGTCACAGTTTGAAATGTTGGAGAATCTGATTCAGGCGCCGGGGATTGCTTGGGATCGGGTGACGGGGTTTCATTTGGATGAATACGTGGGGTTGTCAGTGGATCATCCTGCTTCTTTTAGAAATTATCTTTGGAAGCGTTTTGTTTCTCGACTTCCGTTGCCATTAGCGGCTTTTCATTATGTGAACGCCGAGAGGAATCCTGAAGCGGAGTGTAAACGACTGGGTCGTTTAATCATGGATTATCCGATTGATGTTTGTTTTGCGGGGATTGGAGAGAATGGGCATCTGGCCTTCAATGATCCTCCGGCTAATTTTAAGACGAAATCACCTTATCTTGTGGTTAAGTTGGACGAGGCCTGTCGAAAGCAACAGATGGGGGAGGGGTGGTTTAAAACAGTGAAAGAGGTTCCTCAAAAAGCGATTTCGATGTCGATTCATCAAATTATGAAATCGAAAGCGATCATTTGTACGATTCCAGATCAACGAAAGGCGCAGGCGGTTAAAGATTGCTTGAAGGGAGAGGTCACTGTTTTTCATCCGGCTTCTATTTTACAACGACATTCAAATGTTTGTTGTTATTTGGATAAGGCCTCTGCGTCTTTGTTAAAGAGATGAAAAAAGGTTCTTTATTTGATATTCAGGTGAATGGTTTTGCGGGGGTTGATTTTCAGCAAGAGGACTTATCGATTTCGCAACTCAGGAAAGCGGTGGAGGGGCTTGCCCAGCATCGAACGCACCGTTTTTTTTTAACGTTGATCACGGATACGATTGAGGCGCTTTGTTTAAAGCTTGAAAGGATCGAGCGATTCCGTCAGGAGGATGCTTTGATCTCCGAGGCACTTTGTGGTTATCATATTGAGGGACCGTGGCTTTCTCCGAAGCCTGGGTTTCGGGGAGCACATGATCCTGCGTTAATGGGGGCTCCGGATTTACGGAAATTGGATCGGCTTCAAAAATCGGCTAATCATCATATTCGACTGATTACGCTTGCTCCAGAGCATCCGGGGAGTGAGGAATTTATTCGAGAAGCAACGGATCGGGGGATCAGGATTTCATTAGGCCATACGGATGCCTCTGAAAAGGAGATCGATTTAGCGTATCAAGCAGGAGCCCGGTTTTGTACGCATTTAGGGAATGGGGTTCCGCTTGAGCTGCCTCGTCATGATAATGTCATGCAACGCCTTTTAGCGCATGAGGGCCTTTATGCTTTTTTTATTCCGGATGGGATTCATTTGCCTCCTTCTGTTTTAAAAAATTTCTTTCGTGCGAAGGGGATTCATCGATCTTTATTTACGACCGATTGTATGACGGCGGCGGGGGCTCCTCCGGGCAGATATACGATTCGACATCATACGGTTGAAGTCGGTGAGGATCGGGTGGTGAGAATGCCGGGGAGTCAGGCCTTTGCCGGTTCGGCATTGACTCCGGATCAAGGGGTTAAAAATCTTGTTAAATGGTTGGGATTGCCTTTAGAGAAGGCGGAGGCTCTTTTTTCAACCGAAATTGCAACGTTATTTGATGTGCCATAAAACGATTTCTTGTATTAGGAATTAAAAATTTGGGTTTAACGGGCTTGCAAAATGAGGAAGAAGGCTCAAAGTTTGGCTTCTATGTCAGAAATCTCTGAGTACACACGTCACGGGTCCGCCACGATTACACCACGGGTCTTGAAAGATTTGATGCACAAACTCCCGCTTCTCAAGGCAGAGTTTACACAAATCCATGCCCCCAAGTTTCCTCACTTAGTGGATCAACTCGAATTTTTAGCGGATGTCGTTGAAGATGTCATGGAAGAGGCCTATCTCGACCTTCCTTATGAGGCCTTAGCTATGGCCTCCTTTGCTTTAATCTACGTCCACAAACAAATGGATCTGATCCCTGATTCGATTCCCGTTTGGGGTCTTTTAGATGATTCCCTTGTAGTTCGTTCTGTTCTGTTAGAGCATGAGCAGGATTTCAAAGCTTACGCGGCGATCCTTGGTTTTGATTGGTCAATCGTGACCACAAAAGCTTAGGGCTTCTCTTTTTAGATGAATACCTTTCAGGGTGCTGTCCCCTCCCTTTACGAGGCCCGATTTCTTTATCTTGAAAATCTCTTCGATCGAATTGAATGGGAGGTACTTTTTCAAAATAATCATCCGGTTCATATTGATCTTGGGGCCGGAGATGGGGGCTATACGGCGGCCATGGCGCAAAAACATTCCGAGTTTAATTTTTTAGCTGTGGAACGACTTAAGGGACGCGCGATCAAGATTGCGAAGAAATCGATTCGATTCAATTGTCCGAATCTTCGGGTGATTCGTTTGGAGTCGGCGTATCTTATTCGATGGCTTGTCAAACCGAGCTCTGTCGATGCCCTTCATCTTTTGTTTCCGGATCCTTGGCCCAAACGAAAACAGCAAAAGTTTCGATTACTTCAACCGGAGTTTGTCGTCGATCTTGCAAAGGTGATTAAACCGGACGGTTATTTTCATTTCGCCACGGACCATGAGGAGTACTTTGAAATTGGATCTTCGGCGGTGGACCAAAATCCTGATTTTCAGCGTATCGTGGATTCCCCTTGGGGGGAGCTTCCTCCGACCGATTTTGAAAAACAATGGGTTGCCCAAGGTAAAAAGATCGGCAGAGCTTTTTGGAAGCGAAAATAGCCTCTGTTTTTCACTGCCGTCCAAAATAAAGTTTAATTTCAGAGGGGAAATGGAAGAGAAGGGATTGAAATCCTAAAACAGTTCTCGCGCAACGCCGCGACGCCGCAACGTCAGAGGGGGAGAGGATCGTGAGCTCTTTCCTTTCGGCATCTCCTTCGTCGGCTGCCGCCTCCCGAGAATCTCTCCCGTTTCTTTGAAAAAAGGATTTTCAAAAAACGATCGAGCTTCTCTGGAGGGGATCGGCTTCACCTCTCCTCGGAAAGAGCTCACGATCCTCTCAATGGTAAATTCTCGGATTTGTTTTTGTATGAAGGGGGGGGAGTAGGGATTTAACGTTGCGTCGGCTTGTCTCGCCGTCTTGTCCGCCGTAGCCTTTGCGAAGGTGGAAGTGCTTGGACGAAGGAGGAGGCGTCGATACGAAACCCCTGCTCACCCCCGTTTCTAGTTGCCTGCCCTCGGCTCTCCAACTTCTTTCCCTTTTGGTATTGCGCTTTGCGCAGGGAGTGCGCGAGA